>NZ_JBLZRT010000056.1:0-60627 GCF_048564745.1 Microcystis sp. | reverse complement strand
GGCAAAAAGTCGTTATCGGAAAGAGTTCACCGGTGTGATTCTTGCGGTCACATTGAACCGAGAGATACGGCATCAGCAAAGGTAATCGAGAACCGAGGAAAAAACGCTGTCGGACTGACCGTGTTAGAAAACGCTTGCGGAAGCGATTTGACGGGGATCGACCGGTTAAACCTGTTTGATCTAGTCAAGAGCCTAAGAACCGAGAATCCCCCGCTACACCGCGCGAGCGGTTAGCGGGGGAGAGTCAATGGTTTATTTATTTGTTAGGGAGGAGGCATCTCATTTATGCAAGTGAGTAATTATACTTATAGATGAAACTGTCTTCTAGCAAGGCTTTCAAAATAGCTTGAAATAAAACTTAATTTAGGAGTTACAAAAGAGCCGTAGGGAACGCACCATGCACATTCATTGAAGCTGTGAGTTTAAGTGCGGTCGCTGATCTTAATAAGCTACATTAACAACAATACTTAAAGAAAAGGCTTAAAGATGCTCAGTAATAAGGGTAAAAAAACAAGTCGCCCCTGGTGTTTTTGCCCGACGATATTGCCTATTATAATTAATGAAACAGGTTTTCTTGTTATAGGGATTCGTTTTGGGCAGCCATTACCCATAAAGATGATTGGCAACCTTGCCAAGAATTAGTGGTACAATTACCAAATAAACAGTAATTTTTTCCATAACTATAATCCCTGACCCCCAATAAAATTATGATGCACGGTTTTATTCCCCCTCATCGTTATTTTCCCTATCTTACTTGGACCGATATAGATTCAATGCCAGATAAGGAAAATGTGGTAATTATTCAACCCATCGGTGCGATCGAACAACATGGACCCCATCTCCCTATTGCCGTCGATGCTGCCATTAGTTTAGGGGTTTTAGGCAAAGCTTTCGAGAAATTAAATACAAATGTTCCCGCCTTTGCTTTACCCTGTCTCTACTACGGAAAATCTAACGAACATTGGTCTTTCCCCGGCACGATTACCCTCTCGGCAGCCACCTTATTAACCCTCATTCAAGAGATAGCTGAAAGTCTCTATCGTTCGGGGTTTCGCAAGTTAGTATTAATGAACTCCCACGGCGGACAACCGCAAGTTATGGAAATTGCCGCTAGGGATATTCATCAACAATATCCCGATTTTTTAGTATTTCCTTTTTTCACTTGGCGAGTTCCCCACAATGCGGCTGAATTATTCTCGGAATATGAATTAGAATACGGTATTCATGCAGGAGATGTGGAAACTAGCATTATGTTATCATTACTGCCAGAACAGGTCAAAATTGAGCGGGCTGTGCGAGAATATCCCCAAGGTTTGCCAGAAAATAGTTTATTAACTATGGAAGGAAAATTACCCTTTGCTTGGTTAACTAAGGAATTAACTAAAAGTGGAGTGATGGGAGATGCTACTAATGCAAGTAAAGAAAAAGGCGATCGATTATTAGAATCCGTTGCTAATGGTTGGGTACAGGCGATCATTGATGTTTATCGATTCCGTCAACCGAAGTTATCTTAATAGAAGATTAATCAGAATTGTTAATAAACTGTACTGCATTTAAACTGCCTATTCGTAATTTTCTTACAAAGGATAAAACTCCATCTTCCTTCTCCTTTGATTCGGGAAGTTTATCATTATCTTGTATTAGCATCGATAGAGAAAATTTTAACCAGATAGTGATAGTTTTTAGCATAACTATTAATCTCAATTATGAGTTTTATCCTTGAGTGTTTAGAAATTTTGTAACCAGTAATATAGCAAAGAGCGGGGTGGTTAGGACAATCAATCGCTGAAACCCTTGACCGATAAGAGTTTGAAAATTGAAAGCGTCCTAACTAACTCGTTCTATGCCATAAAAAGAAAACAAACGACATTTTTTACCATATTTTTTGTACGGGATAAGAATCGAAAACAGGATCAACACCCAGGATAATTAGGTTTTCTGTAATTGCTTGAGAAATTAATAAACGATCAAACGGATCTTTGTGATAATAAGGTAAGGTGTCTAATGTCCAAATATGAGATAATTTCAGGGGTAAAATCTGCACATCATTAATTTTAGTTTGATCTTTAACTATTTCCGAGAGAGAAATATCTAAATTTAATTTGCCTAACTGTACCTTGATCTGTATTTCCCAGACTCTGACCAAACTCAAGAAAAGAAGATTATTTCTATCTTCTAGTATCTCAATTGCTGATGAGGAAAGCTGAGGAGAATTCTGGGAAAACCAGATTAAAGTATGACTATCTAAGAGAATATTCATGAGTCAAAATTCCAGAAGTTATCGGGTAAGGGTTGATTGAAATCATCACTCATCCAAATTTTTCCCTGATGCAACCCAAAGACTCGTTTTTTCTGGGAAGATGACGGCTCCTTTTCCTCCGTCAGAGCTTCTACATATTCTAAGATTTGTTTTTGTTTATCTAAAGGAATTTCCTGTAGCTTGTTAATAATGCTTTCTGTAATTTTATTGCCAGAAATAGTCATGGGTTTCTCAATATCTACTGAAATCTACGATGCAAGCCTCATGATAGCATTTTAAACATAAATAAAGTTAATTTTTGTAGAACCACTTCCCCAACTTGTTTAAGAGAGTTCCTGCAAAAATCAAAAATCTTCCGTGAGGAGACTCCGAGACGGTTTACAGGAGGAGAAAAAAGACAAGAGACAACTATTCTGTCCATAAAACCCAAGATTATGTCAAATTTATCTGAGGTTTTCAATATTTTGAGCCGATAGCACCTCGAAAACTTACTTTTACAGGAGGTTTAAGCTAAATTAATCCTATTGTTAAGGATATTAGTTAGAGCAGTTATCTTAATGAGCAGGTACGAAGTTTTCGTTTTCGGGAGTCGGTCTTCCATACCAAATTAGATTACACTTCATCTTTATGAGAAACACTGTAACAGACAGAAATTAGCTGTTTCAGTCCCCTAAGGCTGCTGACTGGAAAGAGGGTGTAGGGTGTGGGGTGTGGGGTGTAGGGAAGGAAACCTCTTTCATCTGTGGGGGTGAAAATTTTTTCATTGGGACTGACTTAGAAACAATTGCGTTAGAATTAAAGAAATATTACAAGTGATTGACAAAAATGAGTAAGCCTGATATAGAAAGCATTGCCCTCCAGTTAGAAAGCAGCAACTCTAAAGATCGTCTGCTGGCCTTGGCATCCCTGCGAGAAGTGGCCCCGGAGGAGGCTGTACCCTTGATCAAAAAAGTCCTTTATGATGAAATGCTGCCGGTGCGATCGATGGCTGTCTTTGCTTTGGGAGTCAAACAAACCGAGGAATGCTTTCCTATCCTAGTAGATTTGTTAGCCAATGATGCCGATTATGGCATTCGCGCCGATGCTGCGGGAGCTTTAGGTTATTTAGAAGATATTCGCGCTTTTGAACCCCTACAGAGGGCTTTTTACGAAGACACGCAATGGTTAGTCCGCTTTAGTGCCGCCGTCGCTTTGGGCAATTTGGGCGATATTCGGGCTAAACAGGTGTTATTATCGGCCCTCGATAGTAACGAAGCGGTTATTCAACAGGCCGCTATTGCTGCCCTTGGTGAAATCAAAGCAGTGGAAACCGTCGAGAAGCTTTTAACCTTTGTTAACTCCGATGACTGGTTAATCCGGCAGCGATTAGCGGAAGCTTTAGGCCATCTTCCGGCGGAAAAAACGATCGCAGCCTTAAAATTTTTGGTCAAGGACGAACATCCACAAGTGCGCGAAGCAGCTCGTTTATCCTTGCAAAAATTGGCCAAGGTCTAGGGATAGGATAGAATAAATAATCTATTCTTCCAGAGCGATCAATCTTTGCCTACAGCCATTCATGGACATTCAAGAATTTATTAATCTCTGTGCGGGTAAATGGTTTTCTCAGCGCACCAGTTATCAATTAGCTGCCCAAAAAGTTGCCAATAATAAAGCAGAAATCACCATCGATTTGCTGGCTGCCGATGCTGCCGATGTGGTGCAATTATGTTTAGGAAATAACTGTCAGTCCCAGACCAGTCTAGGGGGATGGAAAGCAACTTGGGATAATTCCGTGGACTATGGACAACCGAAAAAAATCGGTTCTAGCTATTTAGTTTGGCTACCCTCAGAAAATTCTTGGCAAGGAAAATTAATCACATCGGACGGTAAATCGGCAGCGCTGGGAGAATATCATCTCCGAAGCGATCAAGCTTTAACTTTAACCATCGAGGATAATCACCATCGTATCGAGGAAAGAATCTGGTTTGCTAGTCCTAATCTGAGATTGCGTACCAGTATTATCCAGTCGGCCAATGGCGATCGCCAGACGGTTTTCTACTCGGAAATTCGCAAAATGGTTGCTTCTTAAGTAGCTGCCATCCCCAATGTCTGAGGTGGGGAAGACAGGATTAATCTTCCACCACTCCAGTCAAATCCTCCTAACGTCGGCCGCGTCTGCTGCTGCCGAAACCACTGCGACTAGGGGTACGACGAGAACCGGAGGAACCGAAACTAGGAGAACGTTTGACATTATCAGATTTACCCGAATTCTTCAGGGTACTGGAACCATAACCGGAACCACTGGGTTTTGTGGTGGTGGTGGTGCTGCGATTGGGACTAGAGGAAGTATTACTGGGATAACGACGTAAATTGCCGGTAGAACGGAGAGTTTGCCGATTTTTGACCGCCGGAGGTGGACTATTATGTTTAGTCCGGTATTGATCTACTGCCTGATTATAGGTGGAACCGTAACCACCAAAACCGGTCATTACACCCCCCGGAGTATAGAGGGGAGGAACGTAGTATTGAGGACGAAAGAGCAAACTACCCAAAGCTTGACCAGCAACAGCACCGAAAAAAGGACTCCAAAAACTCGATTCTTGCCGAATCACCACGGTTTCTTGTTGTCCGGTCTGGGGATTGTTCCGCACTTCCGTGACATTATGGACATACTCAATTTTAAAATCTTCGGTCATGTACAGGGTAGCCTGATCACCGTTGATTTCTACTGCGGTTTTTTCCCCTTTAGCAATAGCTTCATCGCTTAATCTAGCCATTTGCAGGTTAGTGGTGCGGAAGAGGGGAGAAGTCCCCCCAGGGGTGTTTAACAGCATTAGGGTATAAGTGCCATCTCCGTCATCGTAGGTAGCTTGTTGCACCTCGTAGCGACCGCTACTAACCTGATTGGATTCTTGTCTTACACTACTGTTACTAGCTGACGGTGACTGAGTTTCATTTGACGAGGAACCACAGGCCACCGTTGTGCAACAAAGGGTAAGAATTAAAAGGATTGTCGTTACTTGGCGCAGCATAAGGGCAAAATTAAGACTATAAAGGCAGTAATTCGGGGAAATTGAGTAATAGTTGCTCATTAGTCAATTCATCTCCCAATTGAGCAGGAGAAAAATGTACCTGAATCGCACGCAGCCGACCTTGGTAGTGGAGGTTAATTATTGATTTTAAACCATCTTCCAGGGCCTCTCGATCGGCTAGGCTAGTTTCTAAACCAGCACTCTCACCCTCGAAGGCTATTGTGATCATAACAACTAAGTTATCGGTGACGGGTAAAGTTAAGGGTTCCTTTTCCCCCACTTCCCCAGACACCGATTCACTTAGGTATCTGGCCGCGGAATCGGTAAACAGTTCGTTAACGTAGTCTCCCGCTTCCCCCTCATGCCAAAAAACATCGCCCTCATTAGCTATAGAAAACCAATAGAGGTTCATCTGCAGCAGATTTTGACAAATTTCTACTAAACCCTCTCCCATGACCTCTAAATCGCCTTCGGAATCGATCGCCTCCCGGCCAGTACGATTAAGAATACCGATCAGGGGTGCGACTTCTTGTCCGTAGAGATGCAAAAATAAGCGACAGACCACATAGCGAGTTCTACCCGCAAATTTCTTGAAGCGATCGCCTAAAGAACTCATAATAGACCTCTGGTAAAAATCAAAAATTGTCGTTAAGGTTAGGAGTCATTAGTCTTGAAGCCATCAGCTAGATCAAGATGATAATCAAGTAAACAGCCAAAAAAGGCCTCAGCTTTTATTTATTTTGCCATTTTCTAGGGTTCTATGCCTTGATGTCCTGTTAACAGTCTATAATTACTTAGAATCCTTTTGGTGTGAGCAAATGGCTGTCCAACTGCAACAAGCTTTAGTGGTTGCTTCCTATATCTTGAAACAGCGTCTAGCAGGAAAAAAGCGTTTTCCCTTAGTTTTAATGCTAGAACCCCTATTTCGCTGTAATTTAGCCTGTACTGGCTGCGGTAAGATTCAACATCCCCCGGAAATCCTCCGCAATCATCTCACCCCGGCAGAATGTTTCGCAGCGGTGGAAGAATGCGGGGTTCCCGTGGTTTCCATCCCCGGGGGTGAGCCGCTTTTACATCCACAAATCGATGAAATTGTCAAGGGTTTAGTGGACAGAAAAAAATTCGTCTATCTGTGTACCAATGCCCTGTTATTGGAAAAAAGCCTAGATAAATTTACTCCTTCACCCTATCTTACCTTTAGTGTCCATCTGGATGGTCTCAAAGAACATCACGATCGCTGTGTGGATCGAGAGGGAGTATTCGATAAGGCAGTACAAGGGATTAAAGCAGCGAAAGCGAGAGGTTTTCGGGTTACTACTAATACCACGGTTTTTGAAGGCACAGATGCGCGAGAAATGCAGGAATTTTTCGATTTTCTCGCTACTTTGGGCATCGATGGCATGATGATTTCCCCGGGTTATAGTTATGAGTGGGCCCCGGATCAAGATAGTTTCTTGAAACGGGAGCAAACCAGAGCTTTATTCCGAGAAATTCTCTCACCCTGGAAATCACGCCAGAAAAAGTGGAATTTTAACCATAATCCTCTCTTTCTCGATTTTCTCATCGGTGAACAGGACTATGAATGCACCCCTTGGGGTAGTCCTAGCTATAGTCTTTTAGGATGGCAAAAACCCTGTTATCTGCTCAACGAAGGTCATTACAAAAGCTTTCGGGAACTTTTAGAAGAAACCAATTGGGACAACTACGGTCGGGCCAGTGGCAATCCTCAATGTGCCGATTGTATGGTACATTGCGGCTATGAACCGACCGCGGCCATGGCAGCTTTTAAACCGGCTAATATGGGACGTGCCATGCAGAGTTTAATCGGAGTCTAATCTAGGGTCTGCTGAATAAATCTAAAAACCTTGTTGGGTAAAAATTTTAGACTTTTTTCCCATCAAAAAGTGCCAGACCTTGGGGTGATCGGGGGGGAAATTTAGGCACTTTTTCCCTGAAAATTAATTAGGTAATTGACCCCCTGAAAATGGGTAAAACCCTACACCCGTTCGGCTGAGCTCACGGCCGAAGCCCACACCCCACACCCCACACCCTACCCCCACGAAAAACTTTTTGCCGCAGACCCTAATCTAAACTGATTCTAACCAGACGGCGGGGACTTGACTAGGGCGATCGGGTAATTGCATCCATCCCATTTCGCACAGACGAATTACCGAACTTAATTTTTCTACCAAAGCGGGATCGAAACGAATCCCGCTATAATTTTGACAGCGCTCTAGGGCCTCTCCTAAATCTAGAGCTAGTCGGTCGCCTCGCGGTTGAGTTAATTCCTGAAAATAGGCGGATAATCCTAAAATTCGCGACTCTAGGCTGATTTCTTCCCCTTTTAAGCCGTTGGGAACCCCGCTACCATCCCAGTATTCAAACTCATGGTAAATAATCTGTTGAATTGGGGCTAATTCGGGCATAGTGGCGAGTAATTGTGCGCCTAACACCGATCTATCCCGCCAAAATAACGCATTTGCTCCCTCTAACTGACTGGCACGCTGTCTAAAAACTTCGATCGGAGCTTCCGCTAGACCGATGCGGTATAATAAACCGGCTAATCGTAAGCGTCGTAATCTCAGGGTGGGTAAATCGAGCAATTGTCCCAACATTTCCGCTAAAGCGGCCACCTGTAGGGAAGCAAGGGGATTATCAATATCTCTTTCATCGACTTTTTGAGCCATTCTTAGAAAAGCTTGCAGTTTATTAGCGGCTAAATTTTTATTTAAACGGGATGCTTGTCCTTCTAAGTCGCTTAATTCTCGCGTTTGTCTGCTGACGGTGACTAACTGCTGTTGACTGGTTTGCAGATAGGTGACAATGCGAGAGACTACTCCGGTTAAATCCGTGGGAATGGGATTAATATTTTGACTAATTTCCTGCTGTTGTCTGCTTAAATCGGCCGCTAGACTGGGATTATAGGGATGCAGACGCTCAATTAAGATCCTAGCGGCTTTTTCGACTAAATCGCGATCGAATGTCCATAAACCGTAGAATTTTCGCTCCGTGTCTATTTGGGGTTGACTATCGGACCGGTATTCTTCCGGGGATAACTCATGACAGAGTACCATGGAGGCGTAATCGGGGGAAAGAATGATTAAATTCCACTCATTAACCAAACTATCGCTATTATCTAAGTTGACTAGGGAAACATTCTCTAAACTGCCGGTTTTATGCTCAGAAAAACCACTATCGGCCACGGCGGCGATCGCAATATGACGAGAAGAGCGAGCAATATCTAAATAGCGCTCAGCTTCCTGTAAATACCATTTACCCTGTTGAAAGGTGACTAAGACCAGTGGTTTATTTGTACTATCAGGGCTGCTAGTTTGCAAGATATGATCTTCAAGAGCATGACAGAGGGCCACAAGGGTATTCTTAAAATAGACCCCGTAACTGCTGGGTAATCGTCCCGATGAAGCTCTTTTTAACTGTTGTAAACTGGATTCTACGGTCATAGGTGGCAAGATTAGGGGAAGTGGGGTGTGGGCTTCGGCCGTGAGCTCAGCCGAACGGGTGTGGGGTGTGGGGTGTGGGGTGTGGGGTGTGGGGTGTGGGGAGACGGAGTAGGGGAGCACCGGAGCTGCGGAGCAGGGAGAAAAAAACTGATTACTGATTACTGATTACTGATTACTGATTACTGATAAAATCTCCCCGCTGCCAGGTACTCTTAACCAGTAAATTGGAGGCTTAACAGTTTACTTGGACCCCTAGGGTATCTAAAGCTAAAATTTTCACCTCAGAGTTAATCCCCACTTGCTGCCAAGCATTTGTCATCTCTGTGGCTGTTTTTTGGGCATTGTCGGGGTTCGTTAAAGCTAATAGGGTGGGACCTGCGCCACTAATTACCATCCCGTAAGCACCCGCGTTAATGGCGGCTTTTTTCACCTTTTCGTAACCCGGGATCAAAGATTGGCGATAGGGTTGATGCAGTTTATCCTCTAGGGCAATTCTCAGCCAATCGCCGTTACCCGTCTCTAATCCCCGCAATAATAAACCCAAGCGGGAAATATTGAAAATAGCCTCCTGACGGCTAATTTTTTCAGGTAAAACCGCCCTAGCTTTTTCCGTAGCCAGTTCAAAATCGGGAATCGCTAGGACGGGAATGAGATTTTTTTGCCAAAATACTTGACAAATAGCCCAATTTGTGCTATCTCCTGCCGATAGCTGACAGTTGCCCCGCAAAGCCGGCACCACATTATCCGGATGGCCCTCCAATGCGATCGCTAATGCTTCGATTTCCCCCATAGATAAAGGATTTCCCGCGCATTGATTGGCAGCCACTAACCCACCGATAATAGCAGTGGCAGAACTACCTAAACCTCTAGCCAGGGGAACCCCTAAACCGATCTCGATGGCGATAGGGGGCGGATTCTGTCCTATTTTTTGATAAACTTGCAAAAAAGAAGTATAGATTAAATTATCAGCACCTTGGCTAACTTTAGCTGATTCAGTTCCCTTGACACTAATGCTGACAGGGTTAGCTGTCGTTGCCGGCAGCAGGGTAAAAGTAAACTGATTATATAGGGTTAAGGCCGCTCCGAGACAATCGAAGCCGGGCCCAATATTAGCAGTGGTAGCGGGAACTGTTACCGTAAAAGTTGACATGGTTAAGCTTTTGCCTGAAGATAGCGGCGATTTACCTCCTCCCAGTTAACCACATTCCACCACTGTTTTAAATACTCAGCCCGTTGATTACGGTATTTTAAGTAATAGGCGTGTTCCCAGACATCATTGCCCATAATTGGCTGTAATCCCATCATTAGGGGGCTATCTTGGTTAGCAGTGCTGATAATTTCCAGTTCTCCTGACTTATTTAAAACCAACCATGTCCAACCACTACCAAAAAGTTTAGTACCTGCTTGGTTGAAAGCGTTTTTAAATGCCTCGAAACTGCCAAATTTAGCGATTATTGCCGCCCCTATTTCTCCTTTTGGTTCGCCACCGCCATCGGGAGACATAATCTGCCAAAACATCGTATGATTAAGATCGCCGCCGCCATTATTGCGGATAGTGGTGCGAATATCGGCGGGTAAAGAGTCAAGTTTTGTAATTAATTCTACTACTGTTTTTTTCTGCAATTCTGGATATTTTGCCACTGCCGCGTTGAGATTATTAACGTAGGCTGCATGGTGTTTATCGTGATGAAATTGCATCGTTTCCTTATCAATATAAGGTTCTAGGGCATCATAGCTATAGGGTAGGGCAATGAGACTATAGGGACCAGTAGCGGCAAAAGCGGCAGAGTTAAAACCGGCAAGAGTGGCTGTGCCAAGGGTAGCACCTAAAAGATAAAGAAATTGACGGCGATCAAGAGACATATTCTCAGAGCAGATGTTCCGATTATTAATTATCCTATTGATCGGTACTTCGGGAGACAAAAATTTTTATCGAGAGACTCCTAAAGGCAATCAGCTGCATCTCTATATTACATTTTGGGCGCAAGCAGTTCGATAAACTCACTGACCACGTTGCGCCCCCACATTACACAATGACCTAAAATACCTTTTAAGCAAGCCTTTATTTTATTACCATAAACGATAAAAATTTTTCAACAAGCGCGGCGGAATTTTTAGATAATAACCAATAATTATTAATTGATTAACTAAGGTAGTTTTGCCAACTCCTAATTTTTGCCAACGTCTTGCTGAGGTAATTACCGCAGCAGCAACTATGGCTATTTTACCCCTTTTTTTCAATCTTTGTATTAATTCAAAATCTTCCATAATTGGCAACTCAGGAAAACCACCCAAATCGGCAAAGATTGAGGCTTTTAAAAATATTCCTTGATCTCCATAGGGAAGGGAAAACCAGCGAGAACGCCAATTAACTAATTTTTCCACTAAACGCAGGATTTTTTCTTCTCCATCAATTTTTAATTCAAAGGCCCCCGCTACTATCCCAGATTGGGATAAAGTATCGATAATTTGTTCTTGAAATTTATGGGGAAGTAAAGTATCTCCATGCAGAAATAAAAAAATATCTTCTTTCGCTATTTTTGCTCCTAAATTCATCTGAAATGCACGACCTTTACTCGGTGAAATAATTACTTTTGCTCCCAATTTTTCAGCTATTTCTCTGGTTTTATCTGTACTTCCCCCATCGACAACAATAATTTCTACTCCCGCTCCTATCTGTTTTAATGTTGCGGCAATTCTTAACTCCTCATTAAGAGTCGGAATGATAATACTAAGATAATTCATGAGGTTTTGTACTAACTAAAGTCAAAGGATTTAGGGGCAACCATCGGGTAAATTTTCCTACAGATACCGAGGGATTGATTGGGATTTGTAATAAGTAAGTAGTTATATAGCGTTTCTGATTCACACGAGGTACATTACCGATTCTGAACAGCTTAATCAGCAAAGGTTTAAGTGTGCCGCACAGATGCGAGAACCGCTATAATTAAATAGAAGATAGATTTTGCCTCTGATCCCCCCTGCCCCCCTTAATAAGGGGGGTGCCGATAGGCGGGGGGATCCCCCCTTAATCCCCCCTTAATAAGGGGGGCATCTGACAACTTTTAACACCTACCTACTTAACTGTTTTTCCTGTAGAAAAGTTAAACATTGCTGCCAGTTCTCCAGAGTGGCCAAAGCTGCAGTCAAAAGTCGATACCAAATTAGGTTACACTTCATCTTTATGAGAAACGAAACTCCGTTCTAAGATAGGTGGGACAATGCCGAATATTAAAGGAGACGATGGTGCGCTCAAAACCATTTTCAGCAATAGTAAAATTATCGCAGTGGTCGGGCATTCTGAGAAATCGAGCCGCGCCAGCTATCAGGTGGCCAAATTCCTGCAAGCGGTGGGTTATCGAGTCTATCCGGTCAATCCGATGGTCAGGCAAATTGATGGTCAAAGGTGCTATCCTTCTCTAGAGGCTATCCCCGAACCTGTGGATATTGTTAACGTTTTTCGTCATCCTGATTATCTACCTGAAATTGTCGAGTCAGCTATTGCTATTCAGGCTGCTACCCTTTGGACGCAATTGAAAATTTATCACCCAGTTGCGGAAAAAAGGGCGATCGAGGCGGGTTTAAATGTGATTATGGATGCTTGTATCCAGATAGAATATCAGCGTTTAGGGATTTCCCAAAAATAAACTATAGTGGTTCTCGTACCTGTACGGCACATTTAAACCTTTGCTGATTAAGCTTTTAAACATCGATAATGTACCTCTTGCGAATAAAACACGCTATATACTTTTTGAAAAATGGTATTATCGGGGGTTGGTTGTCAGTCGTTTGATCGCTGTTGCATCAAGCTTTTTTTGTTTGTGGTCTCTCCTTAGAAAAATTTGCTATGATGTAGAGACTTGTTTAGTATTTGGTAAAAATAACCATAAATCCCACCGTGTTCACAACTGTTCAACCCGCAAATCGATCAAGCTTACCTGATGACCTATTTACGGCAATTAAAGAGCTTAAAAGGGAATTAAACGCCGTTATTCTGGCTCACTACTATCAAAATTCTGACATACAGGATATAGCTGATTATATTGGTGATTCTCTAGGTTTATCCCAGCAGGCTGCCCAAACGCCAGCAGATGTGATCGTATTTGCGGGGGTTCACTTCATGGGAGAGACAGCTAAAATCTTAAATCCGGATAAGTTGGTATTGCTGCCGGATTTAGATGCGGGATGTTCTTTAGCTGATAGTTGTCATCCTGAAGATTTTGCTCGTTTTAAAGCCCAATATCCCGATCATATCGTGATTTCCTATATCAATTGCAGTGCAGAAGTTAAGGCCATGAGTGATATTATCTGCACCAGTTCCAACGCAGTCAAAATAGTGAATCAAATCCCTGTCCATCAACCGATTATCTTCGCTCCTGATCGCAATTTAGGCCGTTATGTCAGTCAGCAAACTGGCAGAGATTTGGTTCTCTGGCAGGGTAGTTGTATTGTCCATGAAACTTTTTCCGAACGCAAGATAATAGAATTAAAAGTTGCCCATCCGGAAGCAAAAATTATCGCCCATCCTGAGTGTGAATCATCGGTTTTACGCCATGCCGATTATATTGGTTCCACGACGGCACTATTAAATTATTCCCTGAAAAGTTCCGAAAAAACCTTTATTGTCGCCACAGAACCGGGGATTATTCACCAGATGCAAAAATCCGCACCAGAGAAAGTATTTATACCCGCACCAGCTTTAAATAACTGTGCTTGTAATGAGTGTCCCTACATGAGACTGAACACTCTCGAAAAATTGTATCTCTGTATGCGAGATAAAACTCCAGAAATTACTATTTCTGAAGATTTAAGAGTTAAGGCACTGTTGCCGATTCAAAGAATGTTAGAAATGTCTTAATCAGTTATCAGTTATCAGTGGGCCAATTCAAAGAGGACACGGAGTTTTTTTGTGGTCAATTATCCTGTACTAATTATCTCCTTTTTAAGATTTTTTTGTTCTTCGGTTTGTCTTATGCAATCAACGGGTTTATAAGGAATGAAACCCTTATAGAGATAGATATTGCCGCAATTTTTGTCAATTGTTTGCGATCTGGAGCGAACTAATCAATTAAATCTCTTACCAGATAAGTATTTAGTCGATTTATGCCCCCATATCGAACCATACCAAGTCCCGAAGAGCCGATTTTTTCTCTAGGATTTCAACTTTTTCTACCAATTCTAAGAGCCTCTTTTCTTGCTCATTGATGACTTTAGTTAGCAATGCGAGAATAGGATCATTACTGATAGTTTGTCTGTCAAGAGATGCTACTAAGTTTGGAACATCTTCTGCAATAAAGCCAAGATGTAAATTATTATCTTTATCCGCTTTTAGGTTGTATTTAACTGGGTTTAGTTTAGCTAAGAGGGTATTTATAAAGTAAATATAAAGATGAGCGGGGGGAGATTCCAAAATCGTTAACCTCAAAATAGAGAGTTGTTCTGAGGTCTAAATGATGAAAAAGAAGTCGTATCCGAGTGATTTAACCGATGCGGAGTGGGAATTACTCGCCCCACTAATCCCACCCGCCGAAAACTGGCTAACACCTTTTTACACCGGGATGAGAGAAGTGACTTTTTCCCCGCCCTTTCCCCGAATGTACCCCGTAACTGATATAAGTAGAGATGTAGGTCTATAACCAAAATTGCCGCATCAGTTCGGTTAGGTGACTGTTTTTCGCTTGTCTAGGAGGGTAGATATGCTCAACGAATTAATTTATGAAGGATTAGGTTTAAGTGCTGTTTTCGGAGGACTATTCCTCTGGTCGCGCTCTAGTCTCGTCAGCAAAAATACCGCCCTTTTAGCTGCACAAGCGCAATTACAGCAAAGTAACTCAGATTTGTTGGTTCAAGTCAAGGGTTTAGACGTGGCGCAATCAGACTTAAAAGATGAAAATCAGCAGCTGCACGCCAAAATCATTCACATAGAACAACATTCCGCCCAATTACAGCACAAAGCTACGGATTTAGAAAATTCTCTCCAGTCCCTCCAGCAAGCTGTCCAGATAGGTGAGGGTGAAATCGAACAACTGAAAACCACCGCTAAGGAAATAGAAGCGGAGAAAGCTGGTTTGATGGAGCAGTTAGAGGCAGAAAAAGCCCAAATTACTAGCCTAGAGGCACAGATTCAAACTTTAGAGCAGCAAAAAGGTGAAATTAACCGTCAATTTGATTTGACCAAAAAACAGACCACCTCTCTCTATAGTCAAATTCAGACCCTAGAACAGGATAAAACTCTCTTACAGCAAGAGCTAGAAAAAGCCGGGGAATTAAGGGCGAAAGTGGCCGATTTAGACCATAAAAACCAAGAATTAAGCGATTTAGCCGCTCAAATTCCCAGCTTGCAAGGTCAAATTCAAACCTTAGAACAGAATCTGGCTGACCAAACAGAACATTATGAGCGAGGACAGCAGGAAATAGACAGCTTACGGGGTCAAATTACTGGGTTAGAGCAGCAAAAAAAGTCTCTCAGCGAAGATTTAGCCGCAAGTCAAACTCGATCGCTCTCTTTGGGCCAAGAATGCGACAATTTAACTATAAAACTCCAAGAAACCGTCGCTCAAGTGACAG
The DNA here is from genome assembly GCF_048564745.1 of Microcystis sp. Taxonomy (NCBI): domain Bacteria; kingdom Bacillati; phylum Cyanobacteriota; class Cyanophyceae; order Chroococcales; family Microcystaceae; genus Microcystis; species Microcystis sp. The sequence continues at coordinate 45,328 of NZ_JBLZRT010000056.1, read as the reverse complement.
CCATAACCGCCGAAAAGGACAGTCTCGGCGCTCGTCTCGAAGCGGCTAAACTGGAGTTACAAGCTTTAGATGTCCAGAAAGGGGAATTATCGGCAGAATTAACCACTGCTGCCGAAAAAATTGCTAATTTAGAAGGGCAATTACAGGAATTAACCCAGTTACCGCCACAATTGGCTGATTCTCAGGCAAAAATTGCTAATTTAGAAGGGCAATTACAGGAATTAACCCAGTTACCCCAACAGTTAGAAACCTATCGGGAAAACATTTCTAATTTAGAGATTCAACTACACCAGTTAAGTGCCGAAAAAGACCAATTAGAAAGCACAACTTCCCGTCATATCGAGGAATTAAGCCAACAAAATCGCCAACTAACTCAAGATTTAGAAGCCCAAAAAACGGCAGCTAAAGCTTTAGAAAAGGAAAAAATTAAGTTTGAGGGTGAGTTAGCAACTAAGCAAGCAGAAATCGCCGCTTTAGAGGTTAAAATTCAAAACCTACAGCAAGAAAGAGAGGATTTCTCTAAACAAACTGCCCCTATTACCACTAATGAACCAGAAGCAATTATTAGTGAAACTCCGGTAGTAGCAGAACCAGAACCCCCCCCGGTGATTGCCAAGGAAACCCCTGTAGTAGCAGCAGAAAAAATCACGGTTGCCGATACAAGTTTAGAAGTGCAACCCGCAGCAAAGATAGTCCAAACGAGTCAAGAATCCGCAGAAAATCCCCTAAGGGGAAAAAGCGTAGTTATACTAGGAACCTTCAGCAAAATCAGTCGCGAGAAAGCGAAATCATTGATTATTAATGTCGGTGGTACTGTTACCGGTTCCCCCAGTGCGAACACTGATTATATTCTCCTCGGTAAAGCCCCCGGTGAGAAACTCAAAAAGGCTCAAAAATTAGGCATTAAAACCCTTTCAGAAGCCCAATTTCTGCAAATGGTAGAATCCTAAATCAGTTATCAGTTATCAGTAATCAGTTATCAGTTCACTGTTTACTGATTACTGAAAATACACCCCACACCCCACACCTCCCTTTCCCTTGATTACCAAAATTATGAGTCAAAAAATTGCCTTTTTAGGATTAGGAGTAATGGGAGCGCCGATGACAGCTAATCTTGTTCGTCAGGGTTTTGCTGTCAATGCTTGGAATCGTACCCCAGAGGCGCCGGGGATAACCATTGCTGGGGCATCGGGTGCGAACATTTGTGCTAGTATTGCCGCCGCCGTCAGGGATGCCGAGATTGTCTTTACCTGCGTCGGGGATGTGCCTGACGTGGAAGCGGTAATTTTAGGACCGGGGGGTGTCATGGAATCGGCAGCGGTGGGAACTCTGGTGGTGGATATGAGTACCATTGGCTCTCAAGCCGCTAGGATGATTGGTAAAAAGCTAGAGGAAAATAATCTCCGTTTTCTCGATGCTCCCGTCTCTGGGGGCGATATTGGCGCGAAAAACGGCAGTTTAACTATTATGGTGGGGGGGAAAGAAGCGGATTTTCAGACTTGTTTGCCCTGTTTTCAAGCCATGGGTAAAACTATTCGCTGGTGTGGCGAAATCGGCAACGGACAAGCGGTAAAACTCTGTAATCAAGTCTTGGGGGCGGTTCACATGGTGGCGCTGTGTGAGGCTCTAAAAATGGCAAAAATTCAAGGATTAGACCCCAATTTAGTCATAGAAGTCTGTAAAACGGGGGCGGCAGGTTCTTGGGCGTTGGAAAATTTGGGACCAAAAATCCTCGCCCAAGATTTACAGCCGGCTTTTATGATTGAACATATTTTAAAAGATTTGCGATTAGTCAAAGAAACTGCCCAGACAGCCGGGGAAATTCTGCCCGGGACAGATTTAGCGGAAACTCTATTTAAAGTAGTAGCGGAATTGGACGAAGGTAAGGGAATTAAACAGGGAACCCAAGCGATGATTCGCGCCTACGATTAGGCCTTTTGTTGGCGATAAATATCATCGGTACGGGCAGCCATGATGAAATCATTTTGATGTAATCCGCCCACGTCATGGGTCCACCAAGAAACGGTAACTTTACCCCATTCTGTCAATAAAGCGGGGTGATGGCCTTCTTTTTCCGCCGCTTCTCCCACGGCATTAGTAAAGGCGATTGCCCCTTGAAAATTGGCAAATTTATAGAGTTTTTGCAGACGGGGAATACCCTCGTATTCTAAGAGATTCCAATCGGGAATTTTAGCCTGTAAAGCGGTAATTTCCTCGGCAGTGATAGGAGAAGAACCCGATTGATAAGGTTGACATTTTTGTTGAGCAAGTTCGGTCATAGGGGTATCAATCTAGATTTTTTACCTTTATTATAGAGGAAAATCCCCCAGAGAAATTTTTTATTCTTCCTCTGACTCTGGAGAACTCACCCAAGGGGTAGAAGATTCGGCAGCTTTCGGGAAAGAAAAAGATTTTTTCGGAGGAGAAGGCAATAATTCCAATTGTCGATTACCGGTTTTATAGCTAGTTTTATTTTTCTGCTCTCCCCGTCGTCGTTGGGAGGTTTTTTCCTCCGTGGTATTTTCGGCTATCACTTCATACAAAATCGCCCGTTTATCCTCTTGTTGACCTTTTCTTAAAACCCGTCCTAAACGCTGAATATATTCCCTAGTGGAACCGGTTCCCGATAAAATAATCGCGATGCGTGCTTCCGGCACATCAACCCCTTCATTAAGAACATGGGAAGTCACCAGAATTTTGTATTCTCCCCGACGAAAACGGGTCAGAATTTCATGGCGTTCTTTCACGGGAGTTTGATGGGTTATGGCAGGTATTAAAAAGCTCTCGGAAATGCGGTAAACTGTGGCATTATCGTTGGTAAAAATTAAAATTCGTTCCGGATGGTGTTCACAGATTAACTCGGCTAAAACCCGCAATTTTCCCTGGGTTCCAGAGGATATTTCCTTCGACTCCCGGTGCGCTAACATGGCCCGGCGCCCTTCGCTACTTCTGGCACTAATCATGACAAAATTTTGCCAACCATCTAAACCAGACAAACTGAGATTATTTTTTCTTAAAAAATCATTGCGAATTTTAATTGCTTCTTGATATTTTTCCTGTTCTTTGGCGGATAGTTTCACTTTGATTTGAATTATTTCATGATCCGCTAGGGCTTTTCCTGACAAGTCTTGGGGACTTTTTTGATAAACAATTGTACCGATAAGATAATCTAAATCTTGATGACTACCATCACCGCGATCCGGTGTTGCTGTTAAGCCTAAACGATAGGGTGCGATCGAATCTTCCGCTATTTTCCGAAAGAAATCCGATGGTAAATGATGACATTCATCAAAAATCAAAAAAGCGTAACGATTGCCAAGAGTTTCCGAATAAATTGCCGCACTTTGATAGGTGGCGATTAAAATAGCACTATTATCCTTAGAACCTCCCCCTAATAATCCCACCTCGGCATCGGGAAAAGCCGCCAACATCTGGGCATACCACTGGTGCATTAAATCAATAGTCGGCACGATAATTAAGGTACTGCGGGGAGTCGATTGTAGAGCTAATTGGGCAAGATAGGTTTTACCGGCAGCGGTGGGAAGGACAATGACACCCCTTCTCTGGGATTTTTTCCAAGCGATTAACGCTTCCGTTTGGTGGGGGTAGGGTTCCCGTTCAAAACTGGCAATTAATTCTAAATTGTTAAAAGCTTTTGCTTCATCTTGGAAGTTAATGCCCTCCTCCTGTAGAGTTTCCACGAGAGGACGATAATGAATGGCCAAAATGCGAAATCTTTCGATACGATCATCCCAAGTGGCAAAATCTAGCCATTTTTTTCCTTTTGGTGGTGGATGGAGAATTAAGGTTCCTCGCTCATATTTGAGGGTGGGTAAGCGCATTTTTCAGTTATCAGTTATCAGTTATCAGTAAACAGTTATCAGTAAACAGTTATCAGTAAACAGTTATCAGTATAAGTGAACTGAAAACTTACATCTGATAACTGATAAGTACCTAAGCAAAATTAATTACACATATCTAACCACCTCTTGCCTCTTGCCTCTTGCCTCTTGCCTATCTTCACTAGGAAATTAATTTTGCACGACTACTTAACTGATTCAAGGCTGACGGCGGCAAGATAGCTTATCGCTAGATCATATTGATCAGGTTAAAAAAAGAGTGTGAACTAACACACTCTCAGCATATCGAAACAGCCAAAGTTTTGCAATAGATTAAATCTTTTCGGTTAGCTTAGTCAGAACGCGATTGGAACGTTCCACAAAAGCTTGCATTCCCTCGGCATCAAATCCTTTTTGAGCGATTAAAGCTAAATCATAAACGTGCTGACAGAGCATTTTCGCTAATTGCGCCGATGGAGATTCGCCGCTACCGGTAACAATACTTCCCTGACTAATCTGGATAATCTGTTGAATTAGGGGATGATTAGTATTAATCATCAGAATATGTTCTTCGGGGAAAGCCATGGCTTTTTGTTGCATCATTGCCGTCATTTCCTGTAAGCGTCGCATCGCTTCTGGAAGTAAGACAATTGCTGGGGGAGTACCTTGGGGATCATCGGATTTCAAGGCTTCAGTTTTGATATTGATGCGGGAATTATCGAGGGCTTTGGCGAAGATTTCTTTGATCAATTCAGCCCGGGTTTTATTACTACCGGGATCGATAATTTCACTAGCTTGATCCTGTTCGAGCAGCGTCGAGTCTAATTCAGAATCAACCCGGGTGAATTTCACATCGGAGTATTCTCTTTCTAGGAAAGGAATAAAATAATTAGTATCGATGAAAGAATCAAAGAAAAGGATTTCTAAACCTTGATTTTTGTAGAGTTCAACGTAGGTGGATTGACTACGAGGATCGGTACAGTAAAAAACTCGATTTTCGTGGCGTTCTTTATGGCGTTCTAGGTAGGCTTTGAGAGTAGTATAACCTTCCTGTTCGATCGCTTCTAGGGGAGTTTTCGCCGTTGCTTCTTGCCATGCGTCACCTTCGGCGGTTTGCACTGCCACTTGTACTGGGGTTTCTGGGGGTTTGTAGGTAGTCCGATAGATTAAAATATCTTCTACCTGCTGTTTAAATTTATCCTCTTTCAAGGAACCAAATTTAATAAAGGTTCCCACATCTACCCAACAACGAATATATTCTTTTGCGTCTTCGTTGTATAGAGATTTGAGGCGATCAGCAATTTTTTTGGCAATAAAATCGGCAATACGGCGAACGGTGCGATCTTTGGTTAAAGCACTTCGAGACACATTTAAAGGAATATCTGGACTATCGATAACTCCTCGCAAGGGTATCAGGAAATCGGGAATAATTTCTTCGCAATGATCGCTAACAAAAACCTGATTACAGAATAACTTTAATTGTCCTTTTGAGACATCCACATCCGGTCTGAGTTTTGGAAAATAAAGAATGCCATTGAGCAAGAAAGGATAATCGGTATTCAGATGTACCCAGAGTAAAGGTTCTTCTTGGAAAGGATAGAGATAACGATAGAATTCTAGGTAGTCTTCCTTGGTCAGATTTTGAGGAGATTCTTTCCATAAAGCCCGTTGTTGATTAATCACTTCCCCATCAATTTTAATGGGAACGGGCATAAAATCCGAGTAGGTTTTGACTAACTGGCGAATGCGGGCAGGTTCTAAATATTCCCCTTCCTCATCCATTAAAGTTAGGGTGATAGTGGTGCCGATTTGGCTGCGGGAAGAATCGGTTAGTTCAAACTCTGGAGAACCATCACAGCACCAATGGACAGGGGTAGCACCTTCCTGATAGGAAAGAGTATCAATTTCTACCTTTTTAGCCACCATAAAAGCCGAATAAAAACCTAGGCCAAAATGACCGATTAAATCGTTGGCTGATTTTTGGTATTTATTGATAAATTCTTCCGCACTGGAAAAGGCAACTTGGTTAATATATTTCTTGATTTCTTCCGCCGTCATCCCGATACCATTATCGGTAATTGATAGGGTACGATTTTCTTTATCGATGGCGAGATTAATTTCTGGTTCGGGGACTTCTCCTCTCGCTTCTCCTGCTAAAGAAGCCATTTTTAATTTCGAGATGGCATCAACACTATTGGATATCAATTCCCGCAGAAAAATTTCATGGTCAGTGTAGAGAGATTTTTTGATAATAGGGAAGATATTCTCGGTATGAATCGTGATATTACCTTTTTCGAGTACCGTCATACGTTCAATCACTAAGGGTTTGACTATTCTAACTTTTTTATTTTGCTCGATAATGGCACCATTGATCACAGAGCGATTGCCCAACTTCTTCTAGGGGGATAACCGTACCGATAAAGGCATTTAACGGCAGCGGGGCGATTTCTAGAACTCGCTCGCAAAAATCAGGGGTAAGTGCCAGATTATCGGGGTTATCGATGACTTTTTGACTTTTACAAGCGGTTGGTTGAGATTTGCCGATTGAGGGGGAATTGCAGTAGCTCTACTGTTTACTTTGCAGATATCCCTCAATCAAAATATCGGGATTGAGATAATTAACCGTGACATTTTCTAACTGTAAAGCTTGGCTCATTAACTGGAAACCTAAATCACCCACGGCAGTGGGTGCCTGGATTCCCCCGATGATTTTGGGCGCAATAAAAGCGATAATTTTTTGTACCATGCCCTCAGCGATCGCTGATGCACTTAAACCGCCGCCGCACTCCCACAAAACCTGACAAAATCCCCTCTGATAGAGATTTTCCATCACTAAAGTGGGTGTCACCTCGGTTAGTTCGATCACTTCCACGCCTTTTGTTAATAATTGTTGCTTAAGCTTGACATTAGCATCAATTTGTGTATAGACAAGGGTGGGAAATTGACTGGTATCCCAAAGATGGGCCGAGGGAGGTAAATCGAGCGATCGAGTCATGACCACGCGCAGGGGATTATGATCAGAGAGGCCGTGAGTGGTGAGGTGGGGATTATCTTGACGGACAGTGCTACCGCCGACGATAATCGCATCACAGGCCGATCGCAGTTGGTGGACTATTTGGCGAGAAGCGGGGCTAGTAATCCAAGTGCTATGACCGCTAGTGGCGGCAATTTTGCCATCGAGAGTCATGGCATATTTGAGAATACCGAAGGGTTTTTTAGCGGTGATGCGATGGATAAAACCCTGATTGAGTTGACGACATTCGGACTCCTCCACTCCCACCAGCGTCTCGATGCCTGCCGATTCTAATCTTTGAATACCTTTCCCCGCCACCAGGGGATTAGGATCGATCATCCCCACCACCACTTTTTTAATGCCTGCTTGCACAATTGCCTCGCTACAGGGTGGAGTCCGTCCATAGTGGTTACAGGGTTCGAGATTGACGTATAAAGTGGCACCACGTGCTTTTTCTGATGCCTGTCTCAGGGCGAAAACTTCTGCATGGGGTTGTCCGGCCCCTGGGTGAAAACCTTCGCCGATAATTGTACCCTCTTGAACGATCACAGAACCCACCAAAGGATTAGGAGAAGTCCGCCCCAAGGCTTGCCTAGCAAGGGTTAGACATCTTTGCATCATTGTGCGATCGAATTCCGTTGCTTGGGCCATGGTTTATTTCTCCAAAGGAGGGGAGAGTTTTCAGTGATCAGTAAACAGTAATCAGTGATCAGTGGGAATTATAGATTATGAATTATCAATTGGCAGATGGGCAGATGGCAGCGCCAGAGTTGGGAGAATAAATAAAAATAATCTCCTGACGACCGACGACCGATAGCTAAAAAGCTGATCACTTCTCTACTATTATTATTTTAAAGTGAAACGTATCAGAGGATACAGAAATCTCAAATCAAAAAAACAAAGATCGAAAAACATTGACTACTCACACATCAAGATAAATCCCTAGGCGTTTGGTCTTCTGAAATGATTGACCTCTGTTCCTAGGATTTAGCGGTTGAACGGACATAATTGCTCGGTAATTATTTTCAAAAGTAATGAATCGACCTACTAACTCAACAAAGTAAACGAATTAACGATGAAACGAATTGCTCGAAAATCTGGGGAACTTGTCGGTTTATTACCGAAAATTAACCCTGTCTGGTTAGCCTGTGTTCCCTTGTCTGCGATTATTTTTGTGGTTTGGAACACGGCCGTACAGGCCCAAGATGCGAAACCCCTAACCCCCGAAGATGTCCAAAACGCCCTCAATACCATCTGGGTTTTAATTGCCGCCATCCTCGTGATCTTTATGAATGCGGGTTTTGCGATGCTAGAAACGGGATTCTGTCGCCAGAAAAACGCCGTTAACGTTCTAGCCAAAAACCTGATCGTTTTCGCCCTCTCCACCATGTCATTTTGGGCGATCGGCTTCTCCCTGATGTTCGGGTCTGTCAGTAACGAGTTTTTCGGTACGGGAGGTTGGTTTCTCAGCAGTAGCGATCCCGCCACCTACGTTATGCCTGCCTCCTTGCCCACCTCAGTATTCTTCCTGTTCCAAGTCGCTTTCGCGGGAACGGCGGCAACCATTGTATCTGGGGCGGTGGCAGAACGGATTAAATTCACCGATTTCCTCGTTTTTAGCTTAATTATCGTTGGTATCATGTACCCGATCACTGGTCACTGGGTTTGGGGTGGCGGTTGGTTAGCTGACCTTGGTTTTAAAGACTTCGCCGGTTCGACGGTGGTTCACTCGGTGGGTGGTTGGTCTGCCTTAACCGGGGCGGCAATTCTCGGCCCAAGAATGGGTAAATATATCAACGGTCGCACCAATGCCTTACCCGGTCATAACATGAGTATTGCGACCTTGGGTTGTTTAATTCTCTGGATTGGCTGGTTCGGTTTTAACCCCGGTTCTACTTTAGCAGTTAATGAAACTGTACCCTATATCGCTGTCACCACTAACCTCGCCGGGGCCGCCGGTGGCATTGCCGCTACCTTTACCGCTTGGGCGAAAGATGGTAAACCCGACCTTTCGATGATTATTAACGGTATTCTGGCCGGTTTAGTAGCCGTTACTGCCGGTTGTGATGGTGTATCCTATTGGTCGGCGGCAATCATCGGTTTAATTGCCGGTGTGGTCGTGGTTTACTCGGTGGCTTTCTTCGATAACCTGAAAATTGATGACCCGGTGGGTGCGACTTCCGTTCACCTCGTCTGTGGTGTGTTTGGAACTTTAGCCGTCGGTATCTTCAACAAAGATGCCGGTTTAATCACCGGTCAATTCCAACTGTTTATTAACCAAATTATCGGGATTGTGGCAGTAGGGGCATTTACCCTGATTGTCAGCGGTATTGTTTGGACAATCCTCAAGGCTACCCTCGGTATTCGTGTTACTCCCGAAGAAGAAATGGAAGGTTTGGATGTGGGTGAACACGGAATGGAAGCCTATAGCGGTTTCGTCAAGGAGTCCGATATCGTTACCGGTGGCCATTATGCTTCCAGTGTTGACATGGAAACGCCTAGCAGTCGTTAGGGTTAGGGTAAACCTTGTAAAGATAGATTAATTTACCCCCGACAAAGTTAAAGAGAAAAGGAAGAAGGCCTCGCCCCGATGCGATCGGTGGCTACAATTACCTTCTAAACCTTTTCTCTTTCGGTTTTTTGTCTCTTTCCGGACAGAAAAAATTAATCTTGCTACTAGGCACCAACCGTCAATGAAAAAGATCGTAGGAATAACCATACTTTTGCTGGGACTGGGATTCAATTTCGGAGTTGCCCCGGTTTTTGCGGAAACCATCGCCGCCGCTCCCCCCAATCCGATTAGTGCTGGAGATACCGCTTGGATGCTGATCTCGTCGGCCTTAGTTTTATTAATGACCCCCGGACTGGCTTTTTTTTATGGGGGTTTAGTACGTTCGCGTAACGTCCTCAACACCATGATGATGAGTTTGGTGGCCATGGGCGTAATTGGTGTAACTTGGGTGCTTTGGGGTTATAGTCTTGCTTTTGATGTCACCCCGGGTAAAAGTGGTTTTGGCGAGGGAATTGAAGCTTTTATCGGGGGACTGGATTGGATTTTTCTCAACGGTGTCACCGCCGCCGCACCTGACAATATCGGTTATGCACCCACCGTTCCCCATCAAGTGTTTATGGTCTATCAGATGATGTTCGCCATCATCACCCCGGCTTTAATTTCGGGGGCGATCGTGGAACGGGTCAACTTTAAGGCCTATTTTTGGTTTTTACTGCTTTGGTCCACCTTTATCTATTCTCCCCTAGCTCACTGGGTTTGGGGTAAGGGTTGGTTGGCTGCCACCGGGGCGCTGGATTTCGCCGGTGGAACCGTTGTTCACATTAGTTCCGGGATTTCCGCACTGGTGGCCGCCTGGATGATCGGTCCGCGGCGTAGTTTTGGTACCCAAACCTATGCACCCCATAATGTGCCGTTTGTTCTCCTAGGTATCGGTTTACTCTGGTTCGGTTGGTTTGGTTTTAATGGGGGTAGCGCGCTTTCCTCTAGTTCCCTAGCCACGACAGCTTTTGTTAATACCAGTATCGCAGCTTCGGCTGGTGGTTTGACATGGATGCTTATAGAATGGATTTTACGCGGTAAACCGACGGCGATCGGCATTGCTAGTGGATTTTTAGGGGGATTAGTCGGTATTACTCCAGCTGCCGGCTATGTACTGCCGATTGGGGCGATTCTCATCGGTTCGATTACTGCCCTTAGTTGTTTTTTTGCGGTTAGTCTGCGGGCAAAATTGCGCTTTGATGATTCTTTGGATACCTATCCCGTCCATGGTGTGGGTGGGACAATAGGGGCGCTGCTTACGGGGCTTTTTGCCACAAAATCGGTTAATTCAGCCGGAAATGATGGTTTATTTTTTGGGAATCCGGGGTTACTGTGGACGCAATTTGTTGGCGTTGCCGCTACTTATATCTTTGCTGCCGTCGGCACTTTTGTCATCCTGAAAGTTCTCGGTTTATTTATGGAGCTGCGGGTTAAACCGAATACGGAAGCAGAAGGGTTAGATGTTCCTCAACACGGAGAGGAAGCCTACGGACAGGAATTCGAGTTTGGTAACAGCTTTTCCTACCAAGAAAATCCTCCCACCACAAATCCGCAAGAAAATTATTAGGGATTCAATCGGCTATTGGTGCGGCTAACAGAGGCGAAATTTCGTCTCTGTGAAACTGGCTTTAACAATTCCGTTTTTGGTCGTCTTGTCTCTGTCACCTGGGGTTGTGGTGGTTGCTGAATCAAGGTATGAATGCCAACTGTGCATCGTGTCCAAAAGTTAGTTTGGGTCCAGGTTTTAAAAATCCCGCAAGAGAAGATTCATACTAAATCAAGTTATTAAAAACTGATTATTTATTCCCCCTCTTGCCTCTTGCCTTTTGCCTATCCTAATATGTTACCTATACTCAACGGATTTAGTATGATATCTCAAATCAGCAACGCCTTGGCTCTCATAGTAGGTTGATTCATGCAACCTACAAAGCACGACGTTTGGACAAATTTTCAGCTATGTATTTCCGAGAAATCGACTAAAAACGTTGCCAGATCAGGATTTGAGAGAATGAAACGACTCTAGGGAGCAGGGAGAAGCAGTTCGAGCATTTGTACTAAAATTTTCCATAGGCAGTTTAAATTCAGTACAGCTTAACTTTCCCCGATCTGCAAGCAGGAGGAGACAAAACTGGTTTATGCTAGAAAGAGTTACCTTAACGTAACTTTACAAAGTCATCGATCGCCCACATTTATGGATTGCATCATCAATCGTCGAGCGCGGTTTTCAGCCAGCCATCGCTATTATCTGCCAGAATGGGACGAAGCCGAAAATCAAAGACTTTTTGGTCTTGGTAGCCGTTTTCCCGGTCATGGTCACAATTACGAATTATACGTCTCCCTATACAAAGAACTCAATCTTTATGGCATGGTGGAAAATCTCTCCACCGTGAAACAGGTAATTAAACGAGAGATAACCAGTCAACTAGACTACTCCTATCTCAATCAAGTCTGGCCAGAATTTCAGCAAACCCTACCCACCACAGAAAATATCGCCAGAGTTATCTGGCAAAGATTAGCACCCTATTTACCATTAGTCAAAATTCAACTATTTGAACACCCCGAATTGTGGGCAGAATATCAAGGAAAAGATATGGAAGCAACTTTAACCGTCAAAACCCATTTTAGTGCCGCTCATCGTTTGGCTTTACCGCAATTAACCCTCGAACAAAACTCGGAAATCTACGGCAAATGCGCCAGGGTAAACGGTCATGGTCATAATTATCACCTAGAAGTATCCGTGGCGGGAGAAATTGATCCCCGCACTGGTATGATTGTGGATCTAGGGGATTTACAAAAAGCGATCGATGAATTGGTAGTAGAACCCTTCGATCATACTTTTTTAAATAAGGATATTCCCTACTTTGCCGAAGTGGTTCCCACCGCGGAAAATATTGCCTTACACATCGCTCAACTATTAGAGGAACCGATCCGCCAATTAGGGGCCCAATTAGATAAAGTTAAACTGATTGAAAGTCCCAATAATTCTGCCGAAATCCACTGTCGTGGTTCGGTTCAAGCTCCCCGACAACTTCTAGAAAAAACCCTGACAGCCGTTTAATTGTCTGTTGGTTAAGGTGATTAGGGTGAGCTACGCTCACCCTGATGGATTTAATTAAACCCTAGTTAAACACTTCTCGCCATCCTCGCTTTCCTTTGCCTTGGCGCAAGGGAGAGGCTAAATCGACAATTTTCTCGAGCAGTTTCGGGGCAAATTTTTGGCACCAAAGAGCTAGATGACTTTGCCAACCGACGACAATTTCTGTTTTTTGCCTATTTAACCCGGTAATTAGGGTTTGGGCGACTTCTTCGGCGCTCATCGGCTTTAACCATCGAAATAACTGCAATTCTCGCACCATATCCGTATCGGTTAAAGAGGGTAAGAGGGTGACAACTTTGATGTTGTGTTCCCGTAATTCCGACCTGAGAGCTTGACTAAAACCCAAAATGGCAAATTTGGTGGCCGAGTAGGTAGAGAAGCTAGGAGCGGCAATTTTACCCATCATGCTGGAAACATTGACGATGGTTCCCTGTCCCCTAATTGCCATCCGGCGGGCAATTAAGCGAGTAACTGTGTACATGGCCATCAGATTTAAAGATATTTCTGCTTGCACTTGCGAAAATTGTGAGCGTAGAAAGGGGGTTTGATGGGCAATACCGGCACAGTTAACGAGGATATCAATGCCACGGCATTCTTGCCAAACGCGGATAATTGAAGGACTAACAAGGTCATTTTCGGTTAAATCTAGGGCTAAAGGTGTGGCAATGACCCCTAGGGACTCAATTTCTTTGGCTAGTTTGTCTAATCGCTCTTGATCTCTGGCAACAATCACAATTCTGCTTAAACCTTGTCGGGCCAATTCTAAGGCGATCGCACGTCCGATACCCCGGGATGCCCCCGTGACTAGGGCTGTTTTTCCCTGTAATTTCATGATCAAACTCCTGTTTTAAGCAACAGTACAGAAATTTATTGGTTTTGCTTCTGAAATCTTTGATTTGTGCATCTATGCCCTACATAAGTAGCGAAGCAATCGGGGGATAGATGGATAGGTTAGGGTGCATGGGATTTTTCCTCCTTCAAAGCGCACTCTTGAACCCACGGTAACAGTTGTCTTTACAAACAGCAATCTTTTTTAACACTTTTCCCGAAAATCACTCGATCGGATGAACGCTCAGGGTGATCCTCAATCCTATGGAAGGGGAGCAGGGAGAGGGGAGAGGTAGGGTTGATTCATGAATCAACCCTACTATGAATCAACCCTAGGGCAGAGGGGCAGCAGAAAAAAAAATTGTGGTGCCACCCTATCGTTCATCTCAATTTAGGTGTTCAATGTCGGTAATAATCGGTAAAATTACCGTGATCTTTGTGCCTTTTCCTTCCTCACTTTCTAGGTGAATTTGTCCTTTGTGCGCTTCCACACAGCGTCCGACAATGGCTAATCCTAATCCCGTTCCTTGAATATTATCGACATTGCTACCGCGATAAAAAGGTTTAAATAAATGTTCTTGATCTTTGCTGGGAATACCAATGCCTCGATCGATAATTTTAAAGACTACCTGCTCGGATTCGACAATAATCTTAAATTCTACGGGGTTGCCTTGGGGTGAATATTTGAGAGCATTTCCCAGTAAATTTGTCAAGATATGTTTAATTAAATTTATATCCCAAAGTCCTCTTTCTAAGCTGCCCTCAACTTGGAAAATAATTGCTAATTGCGGCTCCGGCTTAACAATAAAAGATTCTACTAATTTTTGACAATAATCAAGCAAATCAACTGGATCAAATTGACAGTATAATCTCCCGGAATCAGCCCTACCAATTAATAACACTTCTGTGAGCAATTGATCCATGTCTTTAATGGCCGATCGAATCATGCGAAAATAGCTAACTTGCTGATCTTTTGTCAATCGATCGCGACTTTCTTCTAATAATCCAGCCGAGAGTAAAATTTTATTTAAAGGATTGCGAAAATCGTGGGATAACATGGAAACAAATTCAGTTTTTAACTGATTTAATTCCTGCGCTTTTTCCAGTTGATTAGTGCGTTCAATCACGCTCATTTTTAAAGCTTCGTTCGATTCTCGTAAAGCTTCCTCCATCTGTTTTCGCTCGATCGCATAACATAGCGATCGAGTTAAAATTTCTAAACTTACTTCTCTTTTAATTAAATAATCCTGCGCTCCCTGACGTAGTGCTGCCAAAGCTAAATTATCATCATTAGTATTAGTTAAAACCACGATTGGTAATTTCGGAGCAGTAATCAAAAGGGGAGCTAAGGATTCCAAACCCTGACTATCTGGTAAAGTTAGATCTAATAAAATTACATCAAAATTTGTTTGTTGCAACAGAGAAATTGCCTCGGACAGTCTTGATACATTAACCAGATGAAATTCTTTTTTTTCATTACCCTTAAGAATTTCCTTTAATAATCGAGCTTCGGCTAAATTATCCTCGATTAAAAGAACTTTTATATCCTGCGAGAGTCCCATTTTTTAATCAAGAGTTAAAGAGATTTGGGAAGTTAGGAAGTGGGGTGTGGGGTGTGGGGTGTAGGGCGTGGGGTGTAGGGTGTAGGGCGTGGGGTGTAGGGTGTAGGGTGTAGGGTGTAGGGTGTGGGGAGAATAAAGCTGCCTCCTGCCTCCTGCCTCCTGCCTCCTGATAACTGATAACTGATAACTGATAACTGATCATGATTCACTCACTGGGTAAAGTAGCGGTTTCTAACCAAAAAGCCTCGATATTTTTGACAATTTTGAACAAATCGTTGAGATTGCGTGACTTGGTTATATAACAATTAACGTGCAGTTCATAGCTATAAAAAATATCCTCCTCGTTGCGAGAAGTGGTTAAAACCACCACAGGAATTCTTTTTAAACTGGGATCGTTTTTGATTTCCGCTAATACCTCCCGTCCGTCTTTTCTTGGTAAATTCAGATCGAGAAGAATCAGATTAGGACGGGGAGAATCGAGATACTCCCCTTCTCGACGCAGATAATCCATAGCGTTGACACCATCCCTAACGATAACTAATTCGTGCGGGACGGTGCTAGTTTTTAATGCCTCTTGGATGAGGCGAATATCAGCTTTGCTGTCCTCCACTAATAAGATAATTTTGTGTGGCACGTCCTCGCCAGCGCTCACGCTCGTCACCTCCTAGGGGAATTGTAAAATAGAAAACCGCTCCTTTACCTAATTGGGATTCTACCCAAATTCGTCCGCGATGACACTCGATAATTTTCTTACAAATCGCCAAACCCATACCTGTGCCGGGGTACTCGTCGCGGGTGTGCAGTCGTTGGAAAATCACGAAAATGCGTTCGGAAAATCGGGGATCGATACCAATTCCATTATCGGTGACAGAGAACAGCCATTCCTCCTCTTGACGTTGCGCGGAAATATGAATAGTGGGAGTCGCTTTTCCTCGGAATTTAATGGCATTACCGATGAGATTTTGGAACAATTGCATTAACTGGGTTTTATCTGCCATGACAATTGGCAAAGGATCGACGGTGATTATAGCTTGACTTTCCTGAATTCTCCCTTTCAGGTTAGCGAGAGCTTTTTCCAGTGCCAGATTAGCATCGATGGTATTAAACTCTACCGCCTGCATATCCACTTTCGAGTAAGCCAGCACATCATCTATTAATGTTTGCATCAAGCTCACACCTTCGACGGCAAAAGTAATAAATTCTTTAGCATCTTCGTCCAGTTCTTCGGTGTAGCGCATTTCTAGCAACTGCACATAGTTGGCGACTTGATTGAGGGGTTCCTGTAAATCGTGGGAAGCGACGTAGGCGAATTTTTTTAATTCGGCGTTCGATAGTTCCAAATCCCGCGCTAAACGTGCCAATTCATCGGCTTGTTTTAAGATGATATTGACGATCGCTTTTCGTAATTCTAGTGCGGCGTTGATTTCTACTGCTTTCCAGGGTAAAGATTTGAGGCGAACGGTTTCTTTCCAGAGGGAGAAAGATTTACGCGGACAGAGACGAATATCACCATCTATGGCAGTCGTTTCGATCGCTTTACCCGGATCACCACCCCAGTTCACGGTTTGAATTACTTCCGGACGAAACCAGAGGAGATAATTACGTTTAGAAATGGGAATTGCTAGTAAACCACTGGCAATGTCTTTAAACTTACCTGCATCGGTATAAATTCGCGATAAGGAATTGGTATAGTAAACATCTTCATGGACGTTTTTTTCTAGCCAAGTAATCAGATAGTTTAGTTCTTCTTCGCTCGGTGTTACTCCAATTAAGGTATAATTGCCGCCTAAACAAATAGCGGCTCCCGTGGCTTTAGTTAGATCGAGCAGATTCGGTTTATGGGCAATTAATCCATCAATAAAGTTATTAGCTTCCGCCATATAATCGATTAATTGCGATTGCACAAAATTTAATTTCACTCGATAGTCATAATCCTCGGTTTCTTCCCGTGCCGATATTTCCGAAAAAATCACTCTTCCTAAGAACTCACAGGCTTTACGGAGTTCGTAGGGTACATATTTAGGGGTGCGGTGATGACAGGCAATAATACCCCAGAGACGTTTATTTTCAATCAGAGAAATCGTTAGAGATGCTCCCACTCCCATGTTATGCAGGTATTCTAAATGACAGGGAGAAGCACTTCTAAGACTGGACAGGGTTAAATTTAAGGGTTGTTGGGTTTCGGGATGAAGAATAGGCACTAGATCGACGGGTTCAGAGGTAGCATCGGGAATCTGTCGAATCCAATTAGCACTTAATAAATTTCGTGCCGGGAGAGGGATATCGGAAGCGGGATAACGTAAACCGAGATAGGGTTCTAGTTGCTCTATTTTGTCTTCTGCTATCACATCACCGTTATCTTCTTCGTCGAATTTGTATAACATAACTCGATCGAATCCTGTCATTTTTCTTACTTCTTTAACAATGATATTACAGAAATCTTTCAGGCTGCGGGTGGCTTCAAGTTTATCGATCGAAGTTTTGGCTAGGTGATAGAATCTCAGGAAAGGAATGTTTTCATAGGAAATAGCTGGTTCTAACTCTAAAATCAGCACTTGTTCGGCGTTGCGGTGAAAAATAGCATCAAAGACGGCAAAATCATCCCCTTTAACCCGCGCCCAAATTTTGGCAGGATTGAGAGCATCAAAATCGTTATTTTCTATGGCTGATTTGAGAGGATCGATCTGAAAGGGATCGAAGATTTCCTCTAGGGTTTTACCGATAATTTCCCCCGGAGAAATACCCAATAAACTGCCGCTATTACTGCTGGTTTGGCTGACTTTTAGCTCCGGTTCGCTGAGAACTAAAAGCACCCCGTGCGGTTGAATTCGGTTATAGAGATGGATCGGTTCCCGTTCGATCGAAGTTGGGTTAATTGTCTCGGTTATAACTTCCATGTGTATTGCCCCCAGAGGATTTTTGCCAAGTTGAAAACTCTTTGTTTATTAAAACTATTTCTTCTCACTTTCAGGGAGCGATCAAGAATAAATTTACTTCTCTTAATACTAGGCCATCAAAAGTAATAAAACTTTAATTAATCAGTTATCTATCGAGCAGTCCTGTTCATTTCCCTTTATTATAATCGGTTTTTCTCTGAGAATCTAGGGTAATTTGTTAAGAATTAAGAGTTAATGTTACAAGGGACAGATAATTCTTAATAAAAATATATGGTAGTTAAGGGGTTTCAGAACCAAAAATTTCCAGGAACGCACGCTAGAAAAGTAGGCGATATCCCACTGTGGTTGTACAATTGATAAGAAAGAAAAAATTAAAGAGATAAATTAGTAAACTTGATCGTGTTTGCCAATATCGACTATAACAATTAAAGTTTCTCCTGAATCAGTATCTTGACGAAAAGTAAAAATAATACGGCAATCATAACTAACAGAACATGACCAATAACATTCTAATCTACCTGTCAGCTTATGAGATTTTCAAGAAGGGGTGAAGGGATTATCTTCTAACAAATGTAGAACCTCTGATACCTTGCTTTGTAGTTGAGGATTTTTGCTGATTAAGCGTTGAAAAGCTCTTTTAAAGCTTTTGTCAGCAACTAATTTCATTCTTCTTCATCCTCTAACAAATAAGCCATTATCTCTTCAGCACTGCCTTTTTTTGCTGTTCCCATTGCTAAAGATTTTAAGGTTTCTTCGCCATTTTTAGCCATCTCCTCCCGGCGTTTCTCAATGCGTCTTTTACGAATTAGCTCAAACAAATAATCTTGGTCTTCAATGGATAGACTCTCTACCGATTCGATCAGATCTTGAAAAAATGCGATACTCATTACAGTTTCCTCCTGTTAGTTAACTTTTTTTTCCTGATATGCTAAGTAGCTGGTTATAATTAAATTAAAAATGGATTTTAGGTTCGATCCCCCCTGCCCCCCTTGATAAGGGGGGTGCCGATAGGCGGGGGGATCCCCCCTTAATCCCCCCTTAATAAGGGGGGGATCTGACAACTTTTAACGCCTACCTACTTATCACAATATATTCAAGTAGGGTGCGTTAGGCAATCCCTTGTTTTTAGGGAAAAAATCAAGAGCTAAATATTACCGTAACGCACCACAAAGAAAAGTGTTTGACTACTTTTATAAGCCGCTATGACGGAGGAGAGGTTCGGTACTGGGTTCGCGACCGCGGAAAGCTTTAAAAACATTCATAGGATGGGAACTTCCCCCCATAGCTAAAACAGTATCACGAAAACGACGACCGATCGCTTTCACTGCTTCTTCGTTATCTAATCCTACTTCCTCGAAAGCGGCAAAAGCATCGGCGCTGAGAACTTCTGCCCATTTATAACTATAGTAACCCGCCGCATAACCGCCGGCGAAAATATGCCCAAAAGAACACAAGAAAGCATCTTCCGGTAGGGGGGGAATTATCGTCGTCGTCGCCGCTAAACGCTGTCTGACTTGTTTAGGAGTTTCGCTGCCATTGGGTTGATAACGATGGTGTAATTCCAAATCTACTAAAGACAAATGTAGCTGACGCAGCATAGCCGAACCGCTCATATAATTCTTAGCTAGAAGCAGTTTTTGATAGTAATGTTCGGGGAGAGTTTCACCGGTTTCGTAGTGTTTGGCCATACTCATTAAAGTAGGGCGATCATAACACCAATTTTCCATAAATTGACTGGGCAATTCCACCGCATCCCACTCAACGTTATTAATACCCGCTGCGCCAGAATAATCCACAGTGGTTAACATATGCTGTAAACCGTGGCCAAATTCGTGAAATAGGGTAGTTACCTCCTCAAAGGTCATTAAACTGGGGTTTCCGTCCACTGGAGGCGTTTGATTGCAGATTAAATAAGCCACAGGTAAACGCACCTCGGTGCCGGTTTTGGCCCGACCGATACAGACATCCATCCAAGCGCCGCCGCGTTTTTCGGCGGGACGACTGTAGGCATCGAGGTAGAAATAGGCGATTTTTTCGCCGTTTTCGTCGTTAATCTGGAAATAACGCACATCGGGATGCCAGATAGGGGACTGACCGTCGGCAGCGATAATTTCTACCCCAAAAATCCGTTTAGCGAGGCTAAATATGCCTTCTAAAACCCGTGGTAGGGGGAAATAGGGGCGTAATTCCTCGGCACTAAAGTTAAACTTGGCCTGACGCTGTTTTTCTGACCAATAGGCTATATCCCAATGCTTGAGATCGTCGGTTCCCGCAAAAGTTTTTAAGGCCTCTAAATCCTGTTTTGCCGCTTCATAGCTGACTTGGCGCAAATTGTCAAGCAATTTCTCGATTTCATCCACAGAATTGGCCATTTTCCTGGCAAGACTGACCTCGGCGTAGGTACTATAACCTAAAAGATGGGCCTGTTCCTGACGAAGTTGCAAAATGCGATCAATTAAGGGATTATTATCCAATTCTCCCAGATCTGCCCGACTAACGTAGGCTTTATAGAGTTTTTCGCGCAATTCCCGATTATCGCTGTACTTCATAAAGGGGAAATAACTGGGAAAATCGAGGGTAATCACCCAGGGGCCAGTTTCGGTGCTGGCGTTAGTTTCCCCTTGGCCCCGGGCGGTTTGGGCGGCTAAACTGAGGAGACTAGGGGGCAAACCGGCGATATCTTCTGGGGTTGTTAGTTTCAGTTGAAAAGCTTTGGTGGCATCGAGGATGTTATTAGAAAATTTCGTGGTGATTTCGGCTAATTCCAGTTGAATCGCGTTAAATCTGTCTTTTTTCTCCCCTACCAATCCCACCCCAGCCAATTGAGCATCCCGCAGGGAAGCTTCGACAATGCGCTGTTGTGCCTCGTCTAATTGCCCCCAGCTTTCTCCTTGGCGCAGGGACAAAAATGCCTCATAAATGGGTTTACTTTGGCTTAAACGGCTAATAAACTCGACCACCTGCGGTTGTACGCTTTCGTAAGCTTGACGCAATTCTGGGCTATTTTTTACCCCCATCAGATGACCGATAATCCCCCAACTCCAGCTTAAACGTTCTTCGATCCGGGTGAGGGGTTCGACCAATTTTTCCCAGGTGGGGATAATCTGCGCTTCTAAATCGGTTAATTCTCTGGCCAGTTCCTGCAAAAGTTGCGTCATGCCAGGGACAATCAGGCCGGGTTGGATTTGGTCAAAAGCCGGTAATCCTTGACCGGCAAGCAGCGGGTTACTGGTGTTCGTCATAATTTTTGGTCTGGAAGGGTGGGTAATCTGTATCTTTTACCACCCTAACCTAAATCCCTGACCATCTATCTGGGCGATCGATTGCCGGAGCTTTTTCAGTGGGGTGTGGGGTGTGGGGTGTAGGGTGTAGGGTGTGGGGTGTGGGGTGTGGGGTGTGGGGTGTAGGGAAAGAAACCTCTTTCATCTGTGGGGGTGAAAATTTTTTCATTGGGACTGCCTCTGTTGATCAAAGATAAGCAAACATTATCTATTGACTGCAAAAACTTGAGAATATTTAAATTAACATTCCGCAATATTTACAAATTCTTAAGAATTAATTGAGAAAGATTTTTATTTAACAACGATGTTACAAGGGTTACAGCGATTTGATAGAATTTCATAGTCGGTTATTCTGTGCTTTTTTGGGCAGCAATAGTTGAAACCCTTGCCACACCTAGAAAGTGTTCCTAATTAAGACGGTCAAATCAGTCAATTTCACCCATAACGATGATCTTTTTTTTGTGTAGTTTTATTGCAAAAAAAAAGTTTTTTTGACAAAAAGCACAAAGTATGATAAAGCCCAACGTATTTCTGGCTGCGAGTAATTATTGTAGAAGGGGAGAAGGGAGAATAAATAAAAATAATCTCCCTACCCCACACCCTGTCCCTAGGAAAAACTTCTTCAGCAAACCCTAGTTAAGGCCTGCTCGATTCTCTGACTATCGAGGGAGCGGCCGATAAAGACCAAGCGAGTTTGCCGCATTTCCGTGGATTGCCAGGGTCGGTCGAAGAAAGAATCAAAACGATCGCCGACTCCCTGTAACACCATACGCATCGGTTTATTGGCCACGTTAACAAATCCCTTGACCCGATAGATTTCTTCTCGGGCCACCAATTCTTTGAGCCGTTGGGTCAAAATTCGGGCATCTACGGGAGAATCGAGGCAAAACTGCACAGAATTGATATCCTCATCGTGATCGTGTTCTTCCTCGTGATCATGATGACTAGGACGACTAGCTAAATCATCCTCGACGGCGGCATTAAATCCCAATAGCACATCGGGGCTAATTTGTCCATCAGCACAAGTAACTATTTTGACCGTCGATCGCAGTTGTGTTTTCAGCCAATTAATAATTTTTTCTAATTCAATTTCACTGATTAGATCGGTTTTAGTTAAGAGTACCAGGTCAGCGCAGGCTAACTGATCCTCAAATAACTCCTCAATGGGCGTTTCGTGTTCTAAATTGGGGTCTGCTTGCCTTTGTGCCGTTAAAGCGTCCAAATCCGCCACCAGACGACCCCTAGCGACAGCAAAACCATCCACCACGGTGATTACTCCGTCCACCGTCGCACCGTTGCGGATTTCTGGCCAGCGAAAAGCTTGAACCAGAGGTTTAGGTAAAGCTAATCCTGAAGTTTCGATCAGCATACAATCCAACTGTTGCCGTCGCTCCAGCAATTTCTGCATGGTGGGGAGAAATTCTTCCTGTACGGTGCAGCACAGACAACCGTTGGTCAGTTCCACAATATTATCGTTGGGGTTGTCATCGCAGGTCTGACAACTTTTCAATAAATCACCATCAATTCCCACTTCTCCGAATTCATTGACCATAACGGCCACCCGTCGGCCTTGATTATTTTGCAGTAGATGACGGATGAGGGTAGTTTTTCCCGCACCCAGAAAACCCGTGATCACAGTAACTGGAATTTTGTGCATAGATAGGGCGATCGATCATGTTTCTAGATCAATCTATCAGACTCTCGGTCTAGGGTTGAGGGTTTCAGCGCTAATTCTTTAGGATTGCCCCACCAATTGCCGGACTGTCACAAACTAGCTGAAATTTTCCTAGTTAGTCGTTATTCTGGTAAAAGTTTCAGCCGGCTAAATAATCGCTGAAAAACTTTTGTGGGAGTGGATTATGTTACAACGTCTTTTTTTAGCCTTTACCCTCGCTTTTCCTCTTTATTTAAGCATTGCTATTCAACAAACTTCTCCTCTAGCTGATAGAGTAAATCGCCCTTCTTCTCGCGGAATCAATAAAATCGAGCAGACGGTAAAAACTATCCAAAAGCAGTTAAAACAAGAGCATTCGGTTCAATTAGATTAATATACCTCTGGCAAAAATCAAAAATCTTCCGTTAGATTAAGGAGTCAGGAGCCAGTAGTATCGGAGTCAGGAGAATTAAGAATGAACAATAAGCAATTAAATGGGCTATTTGGGTATTTTATACTAAATCCGTTGAGTATAGGCTACTTATCAGGACAGGCAAAAGGCAATAGGGGCAATAGATAATCAGTCTTTAATAACCAGATTTAGTATTAGGCAATTTTGTGGCTATTTTTTCCCATTTTTGACCTCTCAAAAATTAATTAGGCAAGAACTCTCATAAATTTTGGCAATCAAGAGGAGAGCTAAAACTCCTCTTTTTCACTTTTTACTTGACAAACTACTGGCTATTTGCTGCGGGGGCCGGTATTCAGGAACTAAATCTTGTAGGGACTTAACTAAGCCCTGACGGTCATTAACTTGAATATAATGAAGCAGTTGCTCTAATTTGATTCGCAATTTGTCCCAAGCAAGAAAGTGTTCATGAGCGCAAAAAATCTTTGGGTGAGCGGTGGGACGAGCTTTATCGGTATCGATTAATAATTCTTCGTAGAGTTTTTCCCCTGGTCTTAATCCTGTGATTTCAATATCGATATCTTGCCCTAATTCCAAGCCACTTAAACGAATCATCTGTAGGGCCAAATCGTAAATTCTTACCGGTTCACCCATATCCAACAGGAATACCTCACCCCCTCGGGCCATGGCTCCTGCTTGCATAACCAAACGCACCGCCTCTGGAATAGACATAAAATAGCGAATAATATCGCGATGGGTGAGGGTAATATTCTTGCGTTGGGCGATTTGTTCCCGGAAACGCGGCACCACGGAACCGCTACTATCGAGAACATTGCCAAAGCGGACGATAGCGCAACGGGTGGAAGTGTCGGGTAAAGCGGCCAAAGCTTGTATAACTAACTCAGCACAGCGTTTACTGGCCCCCATAATGTTAGTCGGTCTGACAGCCTTATCGGTGGAAATGAGAACTAAATTACTAACCGAATTTTCGATCGCGGTCTGAGCGACATTTAAGGTCCCCCAAACATTAGTGTAAACCCCCTGACTAGCATTGGCTTCCACAAGGGGAACGTGCTTATAGGCGGCCGTGTGATAAATTGTCTGGATCTGGTGTTGTTGGATGACTCGGGCCAGATGATTACGGTCGAGAACATTGCCTAGATAGGCATACTTGCGTAAATCGGCATAATTTTCACTTAAATCGAGATCGATTTTGTAGAGGGAAAACTCGTTTAATTCGTAGATTACCAGGCATTTTGGCTTGAGGAAGGCGATTTGTCGGCATAATTCCGAACCGATGGAACCGCCACCCCCGGTGACTAACACCGCTTTACCCGTGACATTTTTTGCCAAAAGTTCGGCATGGGGTAGAATTTCTTCCCGTCCTAATAATTCCGAGACATCGACACTGCGAATCTGATTGATGGTCGCTTCTCCCGATAAAATTTTTGAGAGGGGAGGAATGGTTTTAATGTCGATGGGTAAAGTTTCTAGACTTTCGATGATTTGCCGCTTTCTGGCCTTGTCTAGGTTCGGAATAGCGAGAACAACCCAGTCAAAGGCCCGTTTTTGGTGCAGTAGTGTCAATTGAGAGGGGGAATAAACCCTGATGCCTTGGATAACTCGCTGCTGCAAATCGGGATTATCATCAACAAAGGCCAATAAACGATAGTGGGGATCATTTTGTAGGGAACGTGCTAATTGACAACCCACAACCCCCGCACCATAGATAACAATTGTCGGTTCTCTATCGACACTACTGACGTAAATATTAAGACGGTGAAAGACAGAACGAATCAACAATCTCACCCCGATAATCAATACTAGGGTTAACAAGGCGTCGATAATCAGGACTGAACGCGGCAAAAAGGCATCCCTTTGAAAGTAGGCAAGACTGATTAAAACCCCTGAACTATAGAGAACCGCTTGCAGTACGGAGGAAAGAAACTCTAATCCTGTATAACGTACTACGGGACTGTAAATACCTTTAAGATAGAAAACTAGAAGTTTAATCGCAATTAAGCTGAATATTTCCCTGAAAAAAGGTCTAATTTCCTGATATTCTAGGCTCAGATTCAACCTGAGAGAGAAGGCTAGATAGATGCTTAGACAAAAAACAAGGCAATCGGTGACAATTAAAAGAGATCGCTTCGATGACCTAGATAGGGAATTAGCTAATTTAAGGATTTTGTTGGCCAGTTTTCTATACATTATCTAATTGATTAATTAATCTTAAGGTAAATTTACTTAGCTCCTCTCGACTTTGTGCGATAATCAGTGCTTATTATTCGGACGAGTCTTGCTAGGCAAGGCTTTGAAGAATATATTTCTGGAAAATTAC
Organism: Microcystis sp.; assembly: GCF_048564745.1. NCBI lineage: Bacteria > Bacillati > Cyanobacteriota > Cyanophyceae > Chroococcales > Microcystaceae > Microcystis > Microcystis sp. Next base: position 19,856 of record NZ_JBLZRT010000056.1, on the reverse strand, counting down.
CCCTATTCTTCTCCCTTCCATACAGAAACAAGAAGAGCCAATATTCTTTATAACAGTAGCGCTGCCTGTCTTTCCGGAGATGATATCACCCAAATCCAATTATGTCAAGTGGCGGGATTTGTCAAGACTTTTTTCCTTTTACCAACTTTTCATCTCTCCCCAAAAAATTTTTGCTCCCGCAAACTAGCCGATAAATCACCGCTAGTCAAGGTTACAATCAAGAATTGACACAAAAATTTATCAACTAAAGTTATGAGTAATCAGTACGATGCGATCGTGATTGGGTCGGGAATCGGGGGATTGGTGACAGCGACGCAATTAGCGGCAAAAGGAGCAAAAGTCTTAGTTCTAGAGAGTTATCTGATCCCGGGGGGCAGCGCGGGTTATTTTGAACGAGAGGGTTATCGTTTTGATGTGGGTGCTTCGATGATTTTTGGTTTTGGCAAAAAGGGGACGACTAACCTCCTAACCAAGGCTTTGGCAGCGGTGGATATGAGTATCGAAACCATTGCCGATCCCGTCCAGATCCATTATCATCTCCCGGACGGATTAGACCTAAAAGTTCATCGCGACTACGAACAATTTTTACAGGAATTAATTAGCCATTTTCCCGCAGAAAAAACCGGTATCCGGCGCTTTTACGATGAATGCTGGCAGGTTTTTAATTGTCTCAATAGTATGGATTTACTATCGCTGGAAGAACCCCGCTATCTGACTAGGGTTTTTTTCCAGCATCCCTTATCCTGTTTGGGATTGGTCAAGTATTTACCCCAAAATGCGGGAGATGTGGCCAGAAAATATATTAAAGACCCGAAATTATTGAAATTTATCGACATGGAATGTTATTGTTGGTCGGTAGTACCCGCCGATCGCACTCCGATGATTAACGCGGGAATGGTCTTTAGCGATCGCCATTACGGCGGAATTAACTATCCTCGGGGGGGAGTGGGACAGATTGCTCTCAAGTTAGTCGAGGGATTGGAAAAAGCTGGTGGTGAAATCCAGTATCAAGCGAGAGTGAATAGGATTATTTTAGATGCAGGACGGGCGATCGGGGTAAAATTGACCAATGGTAAGGAATATTACGCGAAAAAGATTGTTTCTAATGCCACCCGTTGGGATACCTTCGAGAAACTACTCCCCCCGGAATCTCTCCCAGGTAGCGAAAAAAAATGGCAAAAACGCTATCAAAAATCCCCCAGTTTCCTGAGTTTGCATCTGGGAGTTAAGGCCGATGTATTACCATCAGGAAGCGAATGTCACCATATTTTACTAGAAGATTGGGAAAATATGGAAGCAGAACAGGGGACTATCTTTGTTTCTATTCCTACCTTACTCGATCCCTCCCTAGCACCCCCGGACCATCATATCATTCATACTTTCACCCCTAGCTGGATCGATCAATGGCAAAAACTGCCCCCCCAAGAATATCAACAGAAAAAAGAGGCCGCTGCTAATCGTCTCATCGAGCGCCTGAAAAAACTCTTTCCCAAACTAGATACAGGATTAGATTATATCGAAATTGGCACGGCCCGCACCCATCGCCGCTTTTTGAATAGAATCGATGGCAGTTACGGCCCAATACCGCGAAGAAAACTGTTAGGCTTGTTAGGAATGCCCTTTAATCGCACAGCTATTCCTAATCTTTATTGTGTGGGAGATAGTACCTTCCCCGGTCAAGGATTAAACGCGGTGGCTTTTTCTGGTTTTGCTTGCAGTCATCGTCTAGCGGTAGATCTGGGTTTACCCCGTCCCAGAGATTAAAAGCTGAAAATCCGGATTTTTACCGGCGAATTCTTAAACAGGAATGGAGTACTTGACAGCGTTTCTCAGATAGATGAAGCGCGTTTTTGCAACTGGAATTTTTACTGGGGTTAGGAGTCAGGAGTCTCCGAGTCGGTCGTCGATACCAAATTAGGTTACACTTCATCTTTAGGAGAAACCCTGTGGATATTAATAATCATTTAGCTGAAAAAACAGCCCACATCTCCTGGTCATTTTAGAGGAATTACTCACCAATGCGGCCAATAAAAACTGATAACTGATGCTTACTCCCTTTGATTCCCCCAAATCTTTACATTGGCAGCAAAGCTTGCGAGCGCCGATTGTTCGTCAATTGGAGATATTTAGCTTTACAATGCAGTTTTTGACTTTTTTGATCTGGGATCGTTTAACGGGGGCTAATAGGGGCAAAAAACGGCAAAGGAGAGCGAAATGGTTAGTTGATCGCCTCATGAATTTGGGACCAACTTTTATTAAAATTGGGCAATCTTTATCGACGCGAGCAGATTTAATTCCGCTCGAATATATCGAACAATTAACCCAATTACAGGATCGGGTTCCCGAATTTAATAGTCAAGAAGCGATCCGAGTTATTGAAACAGAATTAGGACAACCCCTAGATAATTTATTTGCAAGTTTTAGCGTTTCTCCCCTCGCTTGTGCCAGTTTAGGACAAGTTCATCGAGCGCAGTTATTAAGTGGAGAAGAAGTCGTTATTAAGGTACAAAGACCGAATCTAGAAAGACTATTTAATCTCGATTTTGAATTGTTACATCGTCTCACCCGTTGGTTAAATATTTTCCCCGTGGTGAAAAAATATAATTTAGAAGCTATATATCAAGAATTCTTTGAGCTACTCTTTCAAGAAATTGATTATATCCATGAGGGCAAAAATGCCGATCGCTTTCGGGAAAATTTTAAGAATTATCCTCAAGTAAAAGTCCCTTTAGTTTACTGGCAATATACCACCCGCAAGGTATTAACTTTGGAGTATGTGCCGGGGATTAAAGTCGATGATCGAGAGACTTTACTAGCTAACGGTATTAATGTAGATGGGATTATTCAACTGGGGATCTGTTCCTATCTCAAACAACTATTACAGGATGGTTTTTTCCAATCGGACCCCCATCCGGGTAATATGGCAGTTAGTCAGGAAGGGGAGTTAATTTTCTACGATTTCGGCACGATGTTCGAGTTAAAATCCGTCGCTAAAGATCAAATGATCGAAACCTTTTTCGCTGTCTTGAGAAAGGATACGGAAACAGTCTTAAAAACTCTGGTGTATATGGGTTTAATTGAACCCGTTAGAGATCTGCAACCCGTGCGAAATATCGTGCAGTTTCTTTTAGATGAATTTCGCGATAAACCAGTAGATGTGAGGGCCTTTGAACAAATTAGCGATCAAGTGTATTTAATGTTTAAACAGCAACCTTTTCGCTTACCTCCCCAAATGACTTTTATTATTAAATCTGTCACCACTTTGGATGGGATTGCCCGCTCTTTAGATCCCCAGTATAATTTATTAGCAGCTAGTCAACCTTTTGTGAAAAGTCTAGCGGTATCAGGAGGAACTACCAAGACAATGCTGACCCTAGCTAATCAAGCTCGCACTTTTCTTAAACAACAATGGCAAAAAGGTAATAAAAACGAAAGAATGATCCGTCAATTAGAGGAAAAAATCGAGCGAGGAAATTTAGTTTTTCAAGTTAAGTCACGCGAAAATGAACGACTTCTGAAAAAAATTTATCTGGGAATTAAAGTATTAATTAATGTCTGTCTATTGGGATTTAGCATTATCTCAGCCATATTTTTATTAGACACCAACTATAGCAAACTAGCTATTATTCCCTTCAGTTTAGCGGGGTTATTTGGTTTATTTTTTTTGCGTTCTTCCCTAGCTTTATTGATTCAGGAAAGATTAGATAAAATGTTAGATAAGTAAATAATTATCATTTTTATTAGTAGATGGTTTTTGTTATCCGCAACAAAAATTAAAGTTTGACAGGCTGTCTGTTGACAAGATTTTCCAGAAGTTATCATAATGAAAATGTTTTCATTGCACCCAGCAGCAAGAGGACAAGAAAATGTTATTAAAATCTTTAGCCCTTGGTTCCCTTGTCGGATTATCCTTAGTTACATCTATCCCAGTCTTGGCTAATCCTTCCCTTTCTCCAGTACAAACTAACGAAGCAATAATCGCTGTCGGTCAACAAAAATCCGATTTATTTGTTAATTTAACCACCGATGATCCTTGGCGAGCTGCAATGGCCATTGGTGTCGCCACCAATATGCTGAAAAAAGGTCACTCAACCACCATTTTTTTGAATATTACAGGGGTACACCTGGCAGCGACGACCATTCCTCAACACACTAACGGTATCACCGGTAAAACCCTGCAAGCAATGTTAGTAGATTTCATCAGTCAAGGGGGAAAAGTCTTAATTTGTCCCTCCTGTATGAAACAAGCAGCCATAAAACCCGAAGATCTAATTGCCGGTGTGGTGACAAGTTCCCCCGATTCCCTAGAAGCAAATTTATTTAAGGAAACGGTTAAAGTAATTAGCTGGTAATCGAGCATTTTCTAGAGAATATCGAGGCTGCCTCTCAATGTTGTCTGAGATGCAGCCAGATAACTGGATATTCTCCCCTCGTAATGGTGATTTAAATCACTGTTTAATCCAAGCTGATGGCCAAATACCGCCAATTTCGAGACCAGCTAGACGACTAGAGGCATTTATAAGGGTTTTACCACGACTATCAGCCAATTTTATCGATAATTTACCTTTGAGTGTATCTTGACAAGCAAAACAGAGACCTTTTTCCGTGGGTACACGCACGCGATCGGGAGGATGGTCACTGATCCCGATTAAGACAATGGTATAATTCTCGTTGGTTGCCCTCATTTCCCAGTATCCCCAGGGTTGCACTGTCCAAGTTAGTTGAGAATTCCAGATATCAAACTTATAAAAGCGATTTTGCCAGTGAATACCGATAATTCCCACCGATTCCGTCCAGTTAAGAACTTTCCGGGTAGCACCCACTGCGGTTAAGGTTAAATCGGGATTTTCAGGGAAAGCATTACAATTAATCCAAAACCACTTTTCGGGGAAAGAATAACCCCAATTTTTCTCGCTATAAAAAGGTACATTCTCAAATTGATAATTTTTTCCCCGATGGGTAATCATTCCCGTTGCTAAACCATGAGCAGTTAAAATCTGCCAACCCGGGTCAAAAATCGGTAAATAAGATAATATTCCTGCTGTTGCTTGGGGTGGACGCTTTTTATCTCCCCAACTGTACCTAGTTTCAACGCGATAATCCCATTGACAGATTTCTCCAGTGACAGGATCATAAATTCGTCCTTGCTGCTGGTGTGCCGTTGCTTGATAACCTTCTCGAACAGACTCAAAAAAAGCCGACGGGGAAAGCAGACGGGGACGGATTTTTAAGTTAGTTTTTCCCCAATGGATAATGGCTAATTCCTGACGACTTGCCCAAAATTTATCCGTATCGGGAAAAGTGCGACAAAGATAATTAGATTCTATGGCTAAAATTTGCACTGATCCGCCGCTATTGACTTGACCGCCGCTTGGGTCTTGAATAGAATACATAAAGGCGAATCCGTCGGCTAATTGCGGAATCATGACTCGGAAGTACCAACCTTCAAAGAATCGGGGAGTGATACCATCCCAATGGTAGCCAGAATGAGGGGGTTGTGAAGACATCAATGGGTTTATCTTTAGGTATTGATTTTGGCACATCGGGAGCGCGAGCGATTGCTATTGATTCTAGCAAAAATATCGTCGCTGAGGTTCATTATCCTTTCACTAATGCCAATTTTCAGGATTGGCAAAAGGCCCTATTTTATTTATTGGATAATCTAGGGGATTCGGTGCGTTCAGAACTTAAATCGATCGCGATTAACGGTACTTCCTCGACGGTGTTATTATGTGATAATTGGGGTAATCCTCTTTCTGAGGCAATATTATACAATGACGGGCGAGGAATTGCCTTTTTAGAAGCAATTAAAGCTATAGCACCCCCTCACCATCCCGTGATTAGTGCTACCTCCAGTTTAGCTAAATTACTTTGGTGGAGTCAGCAAGAAATTTTTTCGCAAGCGCGTTATTTTCTCTCGCAAGCGGATTGGTTAGCATTTCTCCTGCACGGTAAACTGGGAATTAGTGATTATCACAATGCCTTAAAGTTAGGTTATGATCTTGAAAATCTCTGTTATCCCGATTGGTTAGAGAATTTACCGATGTTTAATTTATTACCGCAAATTTTTGCCCCGGGTACAGCGATCGATACTATTAAACCGGATTTAGTGACGCGTTTTGCTATCCCGAAAGATTGTTTAATTTATACGGGAACCACCGACAGTATAGCGGCATTTTTAGCCAGTGGTGCTAATTCTTTAGGGGCTGCAGTGACATCTTTAGGTTCAACTTTAGTCTTAAAATTATTAAGTAGCCAGAAAGTTGATGATAGTAACTATGGCATCTATAGTCATCGTTTAGGAAATTTGTGGTTAACTGGTGGGGCATCCAATACGGGAGGAGCAGTGTTAAAGAAGTTTTTTTCTGATCAAGAATTGAGAAATTATAGTTTAGCAATAGATGGACAAAAAGAAAGTAATTTAGATTATTATCCTCTACTAAAAGCGGGCGAGCGCTTTCCCATTAATGATCCTTTTTTACCCGCAAAACTGACTCCTCGCCCCGATAATCCTCGAGAATTTTTGCATGGTTTACTAGAAAGTATTGCCCGCATTGAAGCTTTAGGTTATCAGCGTTTACAGGAATTGGGAGCCAATAAATTAGAGCGAGTTGATAGTGCCGGTGGTGGGGCAAAAAATTCGACTTGGAGAATAATTCGTCAGCGTCATTTAGGAGTTCCTGTGCTTTTATCTAAACAGGAGCAAGCGGCCTATGGTACTGCCCTATTAGCACAGCAATCGGTTACGCTATTGAAATAGTCTCATAAGTAGGATTTGCGGCAAAAAGCTTGTTGGTGGGGTTAGGAGTTAGGAGTCGGTCGTCAGGAGTCAGGAGATAGGAGTCAGGAGATTATTTTATTTATTCTCCCCACACCCCACACCCTACACCCTACACCCTTCGTTAATTAACCATAATAGGGTGGCTCATTACCCAGTTTCCATTTGATATTACAGCCTAAACTGGGTTTTTGGTCTGTCGGCACCGGTTGACCGGTTAAAACCTTGTCAATAGCGGCCCGGAGATCTTTGCCTGTCACCGGTACACCATTACTAGGACGACTATCATCCAATTGACCGCGATAGACTAGAATCCGCTGACTATCAAAGAGGAAAAAATCCGGAGTACAGGCTGCCGTGTAAGCTTTCGCCACTTCTTGGCTTTCGTCATAGCATAAATTGAATTTAAAGTCAAGAGTTATCGCCATTTTTTTCAAATTTTCGGGCGAATCATCGGGATATTTCTCCACGTCATTAGAACTAATTGCGAGGATGCCCAGATTGGTATTAGCATAATCGCGACCTAGACGGGTAAGTTCTTCTTGAATGTGTTTAACAAAGGGACAATGTTCACAGAGGAAGATGACTAACAGAGCGGTTTTAGCCGCAAAGCTGTCCAGAGAGATAGTTTCACCCGAAACCACATCGGGTAAGGCAAAACTGGGAGCTTTTGTCCCCAGATCTAACATTGTGGACTCGGTGCGTGCCATAAGGTTTCTACTCTTTTCTATAGGGAGGACTGAGATTTTTATAGCATTTCATGCTTCATCGCGCAAATTTAACGCCTTAATCAGCATCAGTGAACAGTAAACAGTAAACTGAAAACTCACGTCTGATAACTGATAACTGATAACTGATAACTGCTATAACCTACTGAAACTGATCTGCCCAATTTTCGATCACACGCTGACTTTGGCGAGCAATAACTAAAGCATTATCGGGGACATTTTTAGTGATAGTTGAACCGGCAGCCACGGTGACATTTTTTCCTAATTCTAGAGGAGCTACTAGAACACTATTTGCCCCAGTTTTTGTGCCACTGCCGATCATAGTTTGGTGTTTTTTCACCCCATCGTAATTAGCAGTAATTGTTCCCGCACCAACGTTCACTTTTTCCCCTAAAGTGGCATCTCCCAAATAGGATAAATGGGCAATATTGGTTTTATTGCCGATGTCACTTTTTTTAATTTCAACAAAATTACCGACTCGACAATTAGCACCAATTTTCGCTTCTCCGCGCAAATGAGCATAGGGACCGATGCGACAACCAGAATCCACCTGACTATCAGAAATAACCGAAAATAAGACCGTCACATCGCTGCCTATGCGACTATTTTCGATTAAACTCCCCGGACCGATACGACAACCAGAAGCGATTATCGTCTCACCGCGCAGATGGGTTTGGGGTTCAATAATCACATCGGCACTGAGAGTGACAGTATCCTCAATGGTGACACTATCGGGGTCAATAATGGTGACTCCGGCGGCCATCCAATCATCTTTGACTCTAGTTTGCAGGATATCATAGGCGGCGGCCAATTGTTTGCGATCGTTAATGCCGCTAATTTCTAAACAGTCCTCCACATCCACAGCCATGACGGGATCGAGAAAATTGACCACATCCGTGAGATAATACTCACCCTGATCGTTATTGGGCGTTAAATTAGGCAGTATCGCCGCTAATTTTGACCAATTAAAGCAGTATATACCTCCATTAATCCGGTGGTTTTGTCGTTGGGCATCGGTACAGTCTCTTTCTTCGACAATCTGCTTAACGAGATTATTGCCATCACAAAAAACTCGACCGTAACCTTTCGGGTTTGGGAGATTAGCAGTTAGGAGGGTGGCAGCGTTACCATGGTTTTTATGAATCTGGAGAAGATTTTGCAAGGTTTCGGGACGCAACAGGGGAACATCGCCATTTAAGACCAACAAATCCCCCTGAAAGTCCTCTAAATGGGGGATTAACTGCTGAATAGCATGGCCAGTGCCTAACTGTTCCTTTTGTTCGACAAATTCGATATCCTCAAGATGCTGTAGAGTATTTCGCACCTGTTCTCCCTGATAACCGATAATCACCAGTTTTCGCCGCGGATGTAAGGATTCGCTGACATTAAGGACCCGTTCCACTAGCGATCGACTGCCGAGGGGATGTAAAACTTTCGGAAGGCTGGACTTCATTCGGGTTCCCTTACCCGCTGCTAAAATTGCTACCGCTACCATGGTCATGCTTGCCAATATCGTTCGCGACTGAGTATATCGCACTCCGATCCCTTTGGTTGCAAGAATTTTTCCCCTCTTTCATCCTGTGCCAGTTGAGAAACTACCATAAAAAGGTTTTCTTTAAGACATTGTTAAGGTACTATATACAAATTGAAACAATTGAACATAATTAGCACTCTATAGATACCGCTATGACAACTGTACTAACTAAGGAATCCTCCGCCATGAAACAGATTCGCACCACCTACCAAGCTGACCAACAGGTGAAATACCTGCATCTGGAAGCGGAAATCGAGGTACTGCTGCAACAACTGCAAAACCTCAAGCGCAAAAACCAAGAGAATCAAAACCTAAATTAAAGAAAATTTCCCTAAGAATTCTCAAATCCCACCCTCTTACTAGCGAGAAGGTGGGAAAATGTTTTTTGAGAATTCCAGATAGGTGTAGATTAATGATCAATTTTGCCTTACAGCAAGCCTTCGCCCGTCGTCATGCCCTGAAAGTGATTAGTGGGTTAAATAATTTCGATCGCTCGCAGGTTCTCTCAGTAGTTAAAGCTGCTACAGCCGGAGGAGCAACTTTCGTCGATATTGCCGCTAATGCTGACCTAATTCGGGCAGTAAAAGCCTTGACAAATTTACCCGTGTGTGTATCGGCCGTCGAGCCAGAATTGTTGGTGATGGCAGTGGACGCGGGAGCCGATTTAATTGAGATTGGTAATTTCGATAGTTTTTATGCCCAAGGACGCATTTTTGAAGCGGCGGAAGTTTTAGCCCTAACCCGTCAAACTCGCGACTTACTGCCCGAAATTACCCTGTCTGTGACAGTTCCCCATCTCCTACCCCTCGATGAACAGGTGAGACTAGCAGAAGCTTTAGTTAGTCAGGGTGCCGATATCATTCAAACCGAAGGCGGCACTAGCAGTCAACCCCGTCACGCCGGTATTTTGGGACTGATTGAAAAAGCCGCCCCGACTTTAGCGGCAGCCCACGCTATTTCCCATGCGGTTAAGGTTCCCGTCCTCTGCGCTTCCGGTTTATCCAGCGTTACCGCACCTATGGCGATCGCTGCTGGAGCGGCCGGTATCGGTGTTGGTTCGGCGATCAATCAATTGGATAATGAAGTGGCTATGGTGGCAGCCGTGCGCGGTTTAGTCGAATCTCTGCAAGCACAACCGGTCCATATTGGCAACTAGAACAATTTTTGTCTAGATACGACGGAGAAGGGGCCGTTTTCCCTTCTCTTTTTCCCTTTGTCACCAGTTATTTTAGCTGTCAGGAGGCGGTCGTCAGGAGTCAGAAGTCAGGAGATAGGAGATTATTTTATTTATTCTCCCCACACCCCACACCCCAATTCATAATTCATAATTCATAATTTATAATTCCCACACCCCACTTCCCCACACCCCCAACCCCATCAACTGTGGTAAAATGCGCTATGGCTCAAAACATTAGAGATAGAAGCACTCCACCATGATTCGAGATATCTTCATGCCCGCGCTCAGTTCCACCATGACCGAAGGAAAAATAGTTTCTTGGGTGAAGTCCCCCGGGGAAAAAGTCAGCAAAGGGGAAACGGTGTTAGTGGTCGAATCCGACAAAGCCGACATGGACGTGGAATCGTTTTATGATGGCTATCTCGCTGTAATTTTAGTCGAAGCCGGCCAAGAAGCGCCCGTGGGGGAAGCGATCGCCTATATTGCTGAAACTGAAGAGGAAATTGAACTGGCCAAAGCTCAGGGAAAAACCGCCGCAGTCGCCCCTAGCAAGCCCCTAGAGACCCCAGAAATCGCTCCGCCTCCCGTTTCGATCCCCGTCGCCGCCGTTAAAGATAATGGCCGTTTAGTCGCCTCTCCCAGAGCCAAAAAACTGGCTAAAGAATTAAAGGTAGATCTGAAAACCCTAGTGGGTAGCGGCCCCCACGGACGAATTACCGCCGAAGACGTAGAAAAAGCGACAGGAAAAGTCAGCACCGCCCCCGCTCCCGTCATTACTCCCCCGCAACCCGTCAGTGTGCCTGTAGCGGCTCCTAAAGCCCCGATTCCAGCCAGCGCCCCAGTCGTCGGTCGGACTGTTCCCCTCACCACTCTGCAAAAAGCCGTCGCTCAGAATATGTCGGTTAGCCTACAGGTTCCCACCTTCCAAGTGGGCTACACTATCACCACTGACCCACTGGATCAACTCTATCAACAGCTAAAATCCAAGGGTGTCACCATGACGGCCCTGTTAGCAAAAGCAGTAGCCAACACCCTCGCTAAACATCCTATAGTTAATGCCAGCTATAGCGACGCAGGAATTCAATACCACGGGGCGATTAACGTGGCCGTAGCCGTAGCTATGCCCGATGGTGGCTTAATTACGCCGGTTTTGCGCTCTGCTAACCAGATGGATATCTATTCCCTCTCCCGCAGTTGGAAAGATTTAGTTGATCGCGCCCGCAGTAAACAACTGCAACCGGAAGAATATAATAGCGGTACTTTTACCATTTCTAATCTGGGAATGTTCGGAGTCGATCGCTTTACCGCTATCTTACCCCCCAACCAAGGCGCAATCCTGGCCGTGGGTGCTTCCCGTCCCCAAATCGTCGTCAATAAAGATGGTTTATTCGGAGTGCAAAAACAGATGACGGTTAATCTCACCAGTGACCACCGAGTCATCTACGGGGCCGATGCTGCCTCCTTCCTGCAAGACTTGGCTAAACTGATCGAAACTGAGGTGCAGTCTTTAACTATGTAATCAAAATCTAGACAGCAGGAGCCAAGGGAGTTTCTCTCTAGCTCCTGTTTTGTTGTTACTAAAAAAATGTAAAGAATTAGCTAAAATAGGTTTAACCTTATCTATCACCCGAAACTATCGCCCAAACAAGGCCAAAAAAAGTGTTAATCTCAGGGAACTTTAAGATCTAAGCTAATATCGGTAAATTAACACTCGATTTCGCCCTATATATTAAGCCTACACTAATTCGTATTCCCACGACCTAACGCCTACCCATAGGAAAAAATGATCACAGAGAATAGTCGCTTACGTTCAGAATTTTTAAATACACAGGTTATCACTCGCAATACAGGCAAAAAACTCGGCGTTGTTAAAGATATCCTAGTAGATATCGATCAACGAGAAGTGGTTGCCCTGGGACTCCGCGATAATATCCTCTCCTTGTCGGGAATGCCTCAATATATGTATTTATCGAGCATCAGTCAGACGGGAGATGTGGTTCTCGTTGAAGATGATAACGTCTTGGAATCCGTCGATATCGATGCTTATACTCCCTTAATCGGTAGTGACGTGATCACGGAAACCGGCGAACCTTTAGGCAAAGTCCGCGATTATCAATTTGATCCCCTTAGTGGTCAATTACATTCCATTATCATCGCTTCCCTGGGATTGCCTCTGATCCCCGAACAATTGATCAGCACCTACGAAATTGCCATTGAAGAAGTGGTTAGCAGCGGTCCCAATCGCTTAATCGTCTTTGAAGGGGCCGAGGAACGTCTCACGCAGGTTAGTGTGGGAGTTTTGGAACGTTTGGGTATTGGTCGTCCCCCCTGGGAAAGAGAAGAGGAAGAAGCTTATTATACTCCCGCTGCTCGTCCGGAAAATCAGTTAGGTACGGGTATTCCCCTCCGCACTCCCGTGGAGGCCGCTAAACCCGTTGAAGAACGCTGGAGTGAGGACGAATGGGAAAAAGAACCCCTGCGCGCCACTCCCCCACCGCAAAAACGGGCCGAAGCTCGTTATTATGAGGAAGAATACGAGGAAGAAGAAGATAATTGGGGAGAAGCGCGGTTAGAACGCACAGAAAGCTTTTCTCGTCCTCAGTACGACGATTACGAAGATAAGGCCGAGGATGATATGTGGGATGATGACGTGGAACCGGATTACAATCCCCCCCGCATCAATATCACCGAGAAGAAAAAAGAGAGAATCCCCGAATACGAAGACGGTTAATCTTTGACAGTCCCCCTATCCATTAGTTACATATTTCTTAACATAAAATTTGACAAAAAAAGAAAAGTGTGCTATGTGGACTAAGGGGGTTCTCTGGGGGGACTAAATATTTTTGGTATCACTTCGAGTGCAGTGATTTGTCAGACTCTACAGATTTTCAATGAACTCTTCAACTGTGACTTGGGCTTGTTTCAGAATTCCACTTAATGTACCAACCTTCAATTCCCGATGTAAAGGGACAACACAACCAATTTTGCCCTCTTCGGTTTCTTTCTTCATCACAACATGGCTACCTGTTTGACGAACTTGCTCGAAGCCTAAGCGTTCAAGAGATCTAATTGCCTCCCCACTAGAGATTCGTGGCAGCTTAGGCATAACTAACCTCAATACTGGTCACAAATCTAGGGGATGTTTCTGGTAAGGTAAATTCCTCTAGGTAAAGCCGTGTGGCTTCTTTCAATCCAGCAATCGCCTGCTCAATTGTTTCTCCTTGATCTACTGTGCCAACTTCTGGACATTCAGCAATGTACATATTATCTTCTTTGTACAAAATAACAGTAAAGATGCGATTTTTCATGGTGTTTTATCATCTCAGGCTTACTCTGAAAATCATAACATATAGCACTTTTCACCTTACTGAGGTATCGACAAGTTTTGCCAACACAGGGTTTAAGCCCCTTGTATGTAGTGACTTGTTATGCCTCTTCAAAGGCACTCCACTCTATGCCTAGCTGTTTTATGGTTGCCTTAATTGTTCCGAACTTTAAGTCTTTACTACCCCAATCAGGAATTACTGCTACATTTTGATTAGAGAGATTCAGCCATTTTCTATGTGATCCTTTTGACTTTCTCTCTATTTCTTCACAGCCAAGCCTCCTCAGTTTTTGAGCTAGTTCTTTGTATCTCATGCAGAAATAATTGCCTCTACTAGGGCAGGTGACTCCTGATTAAAGGCTTGCAAGTTGACTGGAAGTTTTTTGCCTAAATCTTGATAAGTTTCCAAAACTGCCTCAAAGGCATCCTTTGCATTTTCCAGAACCTCTTCCAAAGAATCCGCCTCTGTGATTAGTTCAGGTAGAAGAGGGCAAGTTACTGTAAATCCTCCTTCTGGTTGAGGAGTAAGCAAAAGTGGAAGTTTGTAGAACATAGGAGTAGATCTTGCATTTCCGTGTATGTCCCAATCTTATCATTAACTTTGGATGAGTCTAGCTATGTAACTCTGACTCTTTGCCTAAATACATATTATAGGTCAACTTTCTGCACAACACTCTTCAGAGTAACGATATAGGTCAACTTTCTGCATATCAACCCGTTTCATAACATAAAATACTAATTTGTCAATAGTTAGCAATATTTAGGGTTTGCTGAATAAATCTAAAAACCTTGTTGTATAAGACTTTTAGACTTTTTGGTTTCCAAAAAGTACCAGATATGGGAGTGATCGGGGGGAAAATTCAGGTACTTTTTCCCTGAAAATTGGGTAATTGACCCCCTCAAAATCAGTAAAACCCTACACCCTACACCCTACACCCTACACCCTGCCCCCAGGAAAAACTTTTTCAGCAAACCCTATTTAATCTGCTTATACTTCGAGTTTTGACCTGAAAATGGGCGATCAATAGAGCAGCAATTATTTTAGGTTGGGTTGACCCAAGGAAACCCAACAAAGAGTAACCTTTGGGGTGGTTGGGTTGCGCTTTTTCAAGCGAATTGAGCTATTTTCGCCCCAGTATTGTTTCGCTCAACCCAACCCACGAGGCGATGCGCTCTGCTACGCAGTGCCTTTGGCATCGCACTATGAAGGCTTAAAAGCTAAACTGAAACCGAGTTGAATACAGACTGCTTTCTCTATTTCTTGCCAATAAACGTCTTCTAAAACACCCTGTTTATTCTTAATTCTTTGAGAATCTACAGCCCTCATTTGACTTAAGTTGATGTGTCGATCTCCGTCTAGTCCATTCTGCACTGTCGGGGTAATATTGACAACAAAAGGATAAGTCCTTTTCCCCGGCAACAATGGAGCAACTATTGTCGTTGTTCCATTTTGATTGCCAATATCGTTTTGTAAAATCAGGCAAGGGCGTTCTTTATCGGTTTCATAACCAACAACCGGTTTCAGATCGACCCACCATATCTCTCCTCGCTTATAGGTTAGTCTTCCATTAGGCATTTAGACCATCGCCCACTGCAATATCCCAGACAGAAATTTCTGCTTGCATCTCTGGATCATTGGCCTGATCTTTATAAGCATCTTCTAGCTCTTTCATAAAAACCCTTTTCTTCTCTTGCCAGAGAACATCATTGATAAAGCGGCTACGATTGCTTGCTAGTCGATCTACAAAGTCCAAAACTTCGTCGTCTAAGGTTATGCTAACTTTCTTACTCATTGCCCTAAACTGCCCACGACAGCCCAGTAGGATTAGAGCATCATACTAACTAATCCTACATTAATTGTCAATGCCTGCCTCTGATCTGTAAGTAGATTGAATGTCTAACGGTTGAACTCACCCGCCGTCACTAACTTTGGATGATAGCAGTAGTTTAGCAATTATTTTAGGTTGGGTTGACTCAAGGAAACCCAATAAAGAGTAACCTTTGGGGTGGTTGGGTTTCGCTTTTTCAAGCGAATTGAGCTATTTTCGCCCCAGTCTTGTTTCGCTCAACCCAACCCACGAAGCTTAGACTCACAGCTTCAATCAATGTGCATGGTGCGTTCCCCAAAATCGATCGCTGGATCGGTAGGACTTGCATTAGGGAACGCACCCTACAAGATTGCGATCACTGACGTTGCTGCCCGCTCGCGTGCAACGTTTTGTTAGGGCACGTTCTCTGGAAGCGGGTAGAAGCGAGTTGCGATGTCATGAGCTTGAGTTTCGACCATCGCGTCATGCACGAATTTGCGTTTTGACACATAGCGGATGCACTCCAATTCGGAGTCGTCGTATATCTCAAGCTTCACAAGGCGATCGTCACCAAAGTCAATGTACACCGGACACTTTGCATCCAACCAAGTCGTCCGAGGTCGCACCCAATAGTACTGATGGTATCCATTATACGATTTGTCAACCTCGTCTTGGATCTCATAGATGCTATGTATCCTACCGGAGCAAACTTCTGCCTTAGTAATATTAGGGTTTTCTTCACGGGCTTCTGATAGGCGAAAGAACAAACCCGCACCCGCGTTAGCCCCGATCATGTGCCGCTGTACTTTGCCCCACACTAAGTCGCGGGCTAGTTCCGATTTCGGATCGGGAAGGCCATGATATATGTCGAAGTTCTTGCGGAAGCCCGAACCGTCAATCACCCAGACGAGGTTTTCGTAGAATTCTTCGCGAGATTGGCGTTCGGCATCGGTCATGGACGAATGCTGTACCTCGATGACGATTCCAGTAACGGTTTTTATGTCCGCCCTGTGGATCTCCCCGTCATCGGCGGTATGCGATACTTCGCGACATTCAATAGGAAATAGGTTCTTCCATTCGCGGTGCCATGGCGTTTCATTCTCCCACCAAGGGTCGCAATCCTTCGGACGATGGTGCGCCCAATGGTGCATGACTCTCGGCCCGCACTTGGCGACCATTTCGGAACCGCAGATTGGACATGACCCGCGGCCACCGGGGAAAGCCTCGACGCGGTCATTGTTGACGAGAGCGAATTGCATTGAACGATTGCCTCCTTGCGTGCCCTAACTACACATTATACGAAAACTTTCTGCACAACACTGTCCAGAGCAAAGATATGGGTCAACTTTCTGTATATCACCCGTCCTCGTACAACATATATACTAATTTGTCAATAGGTAGTAATATTTAATCTGCTTATACTTCGAGTTTTGGTCTGAAAATGGGCGCTCAATAGTCGAGCGATCGAGGGATGGGAATGACCACGACTTTAGGAGATTATGCAACGGGGAACAACTTATCAGCAGGTTTCCGGTGGGCCAAAACCATAATCCGGGAGATTCCGGGCATCTCCGCAAGTGAGCTAAGACCGATTGACCCCAGAAAAAATCTTCAGAGCTACAACCACTATAACTAATAGCCGCTCCCCAATAACTGATCACTGAGAGACAGCTAAACTAAAAAGCCGTGCTAAAATCAGCATATCTAGGGTCGCTTGTGTAGGTGATGGATAGGCTATGTTTGAAAGATTTACGGAAAAAGCCATTAAAGTAATCATGCTCGCCCAAGAAGAAGCCCGCCGCCTTGGCCATAACTTCGTGGGAACAGAGCAGATTTTACTAGGACTAATTGGAGAGGGAACGGGAGTTGCCGCCAAAGTCCTCAAGTCCATGGGTGTCAATCTCAAAGATGCGCGCGTGGAGGTGGAGAAAATCATCGGTCGCGGTTCCGGATTCGTAGCCGTGGAAATTCCCTTCACCCCCAGAGCCAAACGAGTTTTAGAACTCTCCCTCGAAGAAGCCCGTCAACTGGGCCATAACTATATTGGCACAGAACATCTCCTTTTAGGACTAATTCGCGAAGGGGAAGGTGTGGCCGCTAGGGTTCTGGAAAATCTCGGCGTGGATCTCTCGAAAGTTCGCACCCAGGTGATCAGAATGTTAGGGGAAACCGCCGAAGTGGCCGCCGGTTCATCTTCCCAAGGTCGCACTAAAACCCCCACTCTTGATGAATTTGGTTCCAATCTCACCCAAATGGCCAGCGAGGGTAAACTCGATCCCGTGGTCGGCCGACAAAAGGAAATCGAGCGCGTTATCCAAATTCTCGGTCGTCGTACCAAAAATAACCCAGTCCTGATCGGGGAACCGGGGGTAGGTAAAACAGCGATCGCAGAAGGATTGGCCCAACGCATTGCTAACAAGGATATTCCCGACATTCTCGAAGAAAAACGGGTTGTCACCCTCGATATCGGCTTGTTAGTGGCGGGAACCAAGTATCGCGGCGAATTTGAGGAACGCCTCAAAAAAATCATGGACGAAATTCGCCAAGCGGGTAACGTCGTCCTTGTGATCGATGAAGTTCATACTCTCATCGGTGCCGGGGCAGCCGAAGGAGCGATCGATGCGGCCAATATTCTCAAACCAGCTTTGGCCCGGGGAGAACTGCAATGTATCGGGGCGACGACCTTGGATGAGTACCGCAAACATATCGAACGGGATGCGGCTCTAGAAAGACGTTTTCAACCGGTTATGGTCGGTGAACCCTCCGTAGAAGAAACGATCGAAATTCTCTACGGTCTCCGGGAACGCTACGAACAGCACCACAAACTAAAAATCTTAGACGAAGCGCTAGAAGCGGCGGCGAAATTGTCCGATCGCTACATTAGCGATCGCTTCTTACCGGACAAGGCGATCGATTTAATCGATGAGGCTGGTTCGAGAGTGCGCTTGATTAATTCCCAATTGCCCCCAGCAGCCAAGGAATTAGATAAAGAACTGCGGCAAATTCTCAAACAAAAAGATGACGCGGTGCGCGGTCAGGACTTCGAGAAAGCTGGGGAATTGCGCGATCGGGAAATGGAAATCAAAACCCAGATCCGGAATCTCGCTTCCACCAAAAAAGGCGAAGATGGCAACGATGAACCCTTTGTGGATGCCGAGGAAATCGCCCACATCGTCGCTTCTTGGACTGGGGTTCCCGTCAACAAACTGACCGAAACCGAATCCGAGAAACTGCTGCACATGGAAGATACCCTGCATCAGCGTCTCATCGGTCAAGAGGACGCGGTTAAAGCGGTGTCTCGTGCCATTCGTCGCGCTCGCGTCGGTCTGAAAAATCCTAACCGTCCCATTGCTTCCTTTATCTTCTCCGGTCCAACGGGGGTGGGTAAAACCGAGTTAACTAAAGCTCTGGCCGCTTATTTCTTCGGTTCTGAAGATGCGATGATCCGTCTCGATATGTCGGAATACATGGAACGGCACACGGTTTCTAAGTTAATCGGTTCGCCTCCGGGTTACGTTGGTTACAACGAAGGGGGACAATTAACGGAAGCGGTGCGTCGTCGTCCTTATACGGTGGTGCTATTCGACGAAATCGAAAAGGCTCACCCCGATGTCTTCAATATGCTTCTGCAAATCCTTGAAGATGGACGTTTGACCGATGCTAAAGGTCGCACGGTGGACTTTAAAAATACCCTGTTGATCATGACCTCGAACATCGGTTCTAAAGTCATCGAGAAGGGTGGCGGTGGTTTAGGTTTCGAGTTTGCCGATAATCAAGCCGAAGCCCAGTATAATCGCATTCGATCGCTGGTTAATGAGGAATTAAAACAATATTTCCGTCCGGAATTCCTCAACCGTCTCGATGAGATTATTGTCTTCCGTCAACTGAATAAGGAAGAGGTCAAGGAAATCGCCGAAATCCTGCTCAAGGATGTGTTTAAACGTCTGACAGAACAAAATATTACTTTGTCTGTTACTGATAAGTTTAAAGAACGCTTGATCGAGGAGGGTTATAATCCGGCCTACGGCGCTCGTCCCTTACGTCGTGCGATTATGCGTCTATTGGAAGATGTTCTGGCTGAGGAAATTCTCTCCGGACGGGTTTCTGATGGGGATACGGCCATGGTCGATATCGATGAGGAAGGTAAGGTGAAAGTAATTTCCGGTGAAAGACGTGAGTTAATCGCTCCCGTGATTGAATAAATTCTTACTGGAATTAGTTAAATAAAAGGTGGGCTTTTTGCTCACCTTTTCTCGTAAAAATAGGGAAAAAGTGCGATGAAAGTCTGGATTGTGGGTTGTGTTTTGTTATTTTTGTTGGTGGAATTTTATCAGTGGGCGAAGGGTTTTATTTTACCTTTACCTATCTATATTTTTGCCGGAGCTTTGCTATCGATCGCTTCTAATTATTCTCAAGATATGAGCAATTTATTTGCTAGAAATGAACAGGTTTATCAAACTGCTAGTTTAAGTGATGTTCCTCCTATTTTGACGGCAGAAACCGCAA
>NZ_JBLZRT010000055.1:0-73410 GCF_048564745.1 Microcystis sp. | reverse complement strand
AACTATCAACAACTCATGCTTGTAAAGCTTGTACAATAGGGCTTTGAGTTTTTGTTAGATTGATATTTATCAACTTTAGAGCATTGCTGGACAGAGAGGGAGCTTGGGGAATTTTCTACAGTGTAAGTTCGGAAGAACCTTTAATAATAAATTTGCTGCGTGGGATGCAGATTGTTAATTTTGGTTTTTCATCAAAATTAGTAACCGCCTAACGCAGCCTACAAGATTAGGCGATTGCAAGATGATGCGCTCACACTCAACTTAATATCAGCATACTTTCTGTTTCACTATTGTAAAATTTAATAACGATTAAAAAATTATCCCTTAAAATTTCGATAATCTTTGCAGTGGGACTATTGCCAATACGAAGATAGATAAATTTTGGTGGATGACCATATAATAGACTGCGCTGATGAAAATCGGCATCTTTAGAGACAATTACAAAATCGTTGAATTTGGCAAATTCCCAGATAAGTGCATCATCAGTATTGATCAGTCCTAAAGTCTTGACGTGCTGAGAATCAGAATATAAATCAATTATTTTATCAATAATCCGATCTAACAAATTTTCATCTAATAACAGTTTCATAAAGAGGTGATAAATAATTTTTTCTCTCGATCAGCAGCAAAAGCCAAACAAGCTTTGATATCCTCGGAAGTTAATTCTGAAAAATCCTCAAGAATTTCTGCTTCTGTCATTCCTGCTGCTAAATATTCTAGAATATCGTACACAGTTATACGCATTCCTCGAATGCAGGGTTTTCCGCTTCGTTTTCCAGGTTCAATGGTAATAATGTTTTGGTAACTCATAATGCTTTAACTATTTTTACCTTCCCAATTATATCTTATTCGATGACAGAGATCGCACTCCACCCCACCGACAAGAACGATCACCCTTCAACTTCGTACCACTCTTAGGGTGTGAAGTGCGAAAGCATAATGCACCAATTTAATAATAAATTTGCTGCGTCGGGTGCGGATTATTGATTTTGGTTTTTCATCAGAATTAGTAGCCGCAAACACGCACCCTACAAAATTAGCAGATTAGCTATCTTAATCGGGATTTCTCCAATCTCTGAAATTACTATAGTAAAGAAATTCTTGAAAACCTTCTTTGATTTTAGCATCTACATCCGTTCTAGCTAATATTGTTTCGATAATTGCTCCTATTTCCGAGTCAATTGTTATTCTAGCTAATGCCGTCAAAAGTCCAATAATTTCCCCTTCAGCCTTATTAGCTAGTTGTTGAATAATGGGTAAAGTTTGAGCGTGATCTCGCCAATGGTTTGCTAAAGCTTCAATTGCTCTATGTTCACCCTTATTAGCTTGTTGTTGAATAATGGGTAAGGTTTGAGGATTATCTCGCCAATGGGTTACTAAAGCTTGAATTGCTTCTGGTTCACCCTTATTAGCTTGTTGTTGAATAATGGGTAAAGTTTGCGGATTATCTCGCCAATGGGTTGCTAAAGCTTCAATTGCTTGATCTTCACCCTTATTAGCTAGTTGTTGAATAATGGGTAAAGTTTGCGGATTATCTCGCCAATAATTGGCTAAAGCTTGACCTGCTGTACCTGCCGCTGATTCACCTTGTCTAGCAACTTCCTGTAGATAAACTAACGCCTCAGAATGAATTTTAGCAATTCTAGATAATTGATTAACAGCTTCCCTTGCGCCACTCCAGTAATGTTGCTCAATTGCTATGGATTGAAGAACACTCCATCCTGTCGGATCATCTTGCCAGATGTTTCCAATTTTAGCAACTGGTTTTTCCTTAAAATCAGTATCAGCATACCTATAAGACAATTTAGTTAAGGATTGAAGACTATATAACAATCTTTGACTTAGTTCAACATAAATAGACTGGTTTCGCAATTCTCCATAACAATCTGCTGCTAAAAAAAGATAAGCAAATTCCTGATCTTCTTCCTCTATATCAATGAGATAACTAATTAATTCTTCAGCAATTTCTTTAGGAAATTCTGCACTTAGCATCCCCATCAATAAACATAAAACTTCTTTCCAAACAGGATCTGAATAATGTTCTCCAAATACTTTGGTTTTCAAATCCTCAAGACTAATTCCGTCTGGTAATCCTCGGTTTTTAAATCTTTCATAAAACTCGCAAGCACAAAAGTATTCTAAAAAAGTTCGATGAACAAAAGCAAAAGCATTGCCACCTAAAGAACAAAGAATAAAATTACGATAGCGCAGTTGTTTGATGATTAAATCAGTCAGATCACTGGCATCTCGTTTGTTAATTCCTGTTTTTTCAAGATATTGAGTCAAAACATTTTCTAATTCTTCCTTATAGATTAAATTAGCAGCTAACCCTTTTTCTCCTGCTTGCATGGCACTTGCGACTAAACGCAGAATGTCCCTTTTATCTCTTAGATCAATATTGTAAAGATATTTTTTCAGTTCAGGATCAATTAATCCTTCCTTGGTTTCAAAATCCCATTGATGTAATAACACCTCTGACGCTTTTTCATAAAGTTTTGAGCGGTCTCTTGGTAATTCTTGAGTTCGATTCAGAATAGCCATCATCGTTAATAATAAAGGATTTCCTGCTAATTCTCGAATCGCTTTTGACTCCTTAATTGCCTTTTGTAAACGTTCTTGTTTTTGGGTTTTATCATCTCGATTTTCAAAAGCTAAATCATGCCAACGTTGAATAAAATCTTCAATCTGATCTTTATCTAAATCTTGGATCATAAAATGTTCAAAACCAGCATGATTTAATTCTTCTGCTTTATATCCTAACCAGCGAGAAGTTACTATAATCTGCACTTGAGGATATTGAATACTAAAACGTTTGATATCCGTGACAATTTCTTCTCTTAATTGAGGATTAAAAACTTCATCTAAGCCATCAAAAAGCACAACAACTTGACCCTTTTTAAGCTTATCATCTAAAGCAAGTTGATTGAGATGACAAATCAGATTACCTTGATGGAAAAATTCTAGAATATTCTTACACTTTTTTTCATCCTTATCTCTGGCATAAATACGCAATTCTATCAAAAGAGGAAGGGGAAGCAAAACACGCTGACTGAGTTCTTTTTCAGCCCAATTTAAAGCTAAATACTGCAATAAACTCGATTTTCCCGCCCCCGGATCGCCTAAAATTACGGTTCGTCGGTATTCAGAAGAATTGACGATATCCAAAACAGGATCTAATTTTTCATTGACATATTCTCGCCGTTTTCGTTCTAGTTCTGCTTGTATTTGTTCTAACTCCGCTTGAGTAATTTCTCCCCTATCTACAAGTTCCTGCAGCACTTCTTTAGGTAATTCATAAAGTTGAGGAATAAACTGTTTACATCGTCTCACATTTTGCGGCACAAACATTCGCCAGAGTTTGATTTGCTCATAAGTCGTTGTGTCTAAACATTCTAATTTAAGATGGCCATATTCCTTTTTTAATCCTTCCGC
Source organism: Microcystis sp. (assembly GCF_048564745.1). Taxonomy (NCBI): domain Bacteria; kingdom Bacillati; phylum Cyanobacteriota; class Cyanophyceae; order Chroococcales; family Microcystaceae; genus Microcystis; species Microcystis sp. The sequence goes on along the minus strand of NZ_JBLZRT010000055.1, from coordinate 69,978 downwards.
ATAGTTATCTAAATTGTAATCTGTTTTAACTCCTGCTATTTCTTGAATATTTTGGCTATCTTGATCCTGTAACTTAACTAAAAAAACGGCTCTTAACTTTTCAGAATTTTGAATAATTTCCTGGGTTTTTCTCAAATAAAATTTACCTAGTTTTTCCCAGTTAAATTCAGCAGGTAACGGGGGTAAATTAAGTCTTTGCCAAGATTGAGCTAACGTCAAAGTATCAAGAACTTGACAATCAATATCAAAAGCATCCCCTAAAATAGGTTCAACTTGTTCATCTTTAATAAAAGTATTGAGGGGTTTTTCAAAGTTTTTAATTTGATCATCTTCCAGATCGGCCATTTCTAACTGTTGCTGAAAGAGTTCTAAAAACTCCTTCATTGCTTTGCCATAAGCTTCTTTTTGAACATCTTTTTCAGGTAAGTGTAACACTTTACCTAGACTATTTTTAAAAAATTCCTTTCCGTAATCTTTTGCACCCTCTATTGCCAACTCTTGCATTACTGAACGAACAAGCGAACCTGCGGCTTGAGTAACCCCCCAGACAATTAACGGGTCAACCATGGCGATAAACTTAAGATTCTGTGGATACTATCTAAGCTTACCAACTTTAATCGTTTTTCGTCTATCGTTCCGACAAATGAAGAGAACGATTTAAAATATCCTCAATACCGTAGGGACAAATGGGGGGAAACTCTAATCCCGTCTCTCTAAAGGCATCGCAACAAGCAACAGCATAGAGTTTAAATAGGCTTTCATCGGTTAAATATCGCTTTAAACTGGGGCTATCGTCCAAATAAAGCCTAATATTAGCTCTTTCTCGCTGAATAGTTCCCAACCAACCCCTGGATCGCCGTTGAGGTTGATAGTCCCACTTTAATAAATGATGCAAAATTAATCTGAGACTAGCAAGTAAGCGATCGCGCTCCCGTTTCGACAAATCCCGCACCTCTTCGACTAAATTCTCAATATCTAACTCGGAAAACCGACCGGAGGCTAATAAATCGGCCATTTGTTCGGCCCAAAGTCCAAAGTCTTGCTCATAGGATGCCGTCATCGATTTATCTCCTTCTAAGCTCAATTAAAATTATATTAAACCTCTTGCATAATTAATTTTTGATGGTTCAAAAACAGCAAAAACAAGGATTAAATTACCCAAAATCTGTAAATTATGATTCATTGATGACTGAGAAACCGGCATCGTTTCAAAGATTGCCGAACCATTAACGGGTTTTGCGTCTTCGGATGACATTATTAGAATAACGAGAAGGTTTTGGCCGGGGTTCTTTTCCCCCTCCCAATTCGCGACTAACTTGCTGAAAAATATCCCGTCGCAGCACAGGATATTCCCCTATCCACTGGTCGAGTTGGGGAAGATGGACATCAGAAAGCTGATTGATATCCCCTAAATCGGGGTCTCGAGACATTAACAAAGCTTCGGCCACCATCCCGGGACGGATCGATTTATGGATGCGTTTGAGGGGAGCGCGAACGATCGCCGAAAAGCCAGTTTGATCACCGATTTCTAGATTAATACAGCGTTGGCGATTTTCGATAATCTCTAATTCCCCGCGTTTATTGACCCTTTCTTCTTCCCCGATTAATTCCTCGGTGACAAAAGCATCGAAAACGCGACCGCGCCAAAACCCCCCATAGGGAAGACGACGATAGGTATTATTGCGAACACTGGCCCAGTAAACCGGACCCCAGAGCCAATATAAACCGGCGATAATGTCGAAAATCAGTTTAATTGTTAAACCACCGGGGCCGAATAAATTACCGATTAACCAAGCTGCGGTGAGAGCGATGATAGAAATGAATAAACGGCGCAGAAAATCAGACCATTTACCCCAATAGTGAGCGTACTGGGGGCCGGTGGCGATAATCGGGACAATTTGCTCGATCGATTGACGGGTAAGGGGAACCAACATTATCAGTTATCGGTTATTCGTGAACGGGTAGGCTCTAGGAGAGGACGTTTACCTTTCATTTAGGCTCGCTATATCAGTTATGACAGCGTTTCTCATAACTAGATGAAGTGTAACCTAATTTGGTATCGACCACCGACTTCGCAAAAGGAAAACTTTGTACCTCATCACTAAGATAAATGCTATAGTTTTGGGGAATTGTCTATCTGTTGGTCGCCATTCATTCCATCGCTAAAAGCTCAGGACTTCTGGCGAAATTTCAGCTAAAAGTTAAATCCCGCAAGAAGTCCGATGAAACAATCTATAATAAAATCAATGCTGTTTTGTTCCCAAAGACTGCCACCATGACTTCTTCCCCGGTTAAATCCTTAAATTCTCAGGCTGTAACCACTCAACATTTACCCCCGTTAGAAAATGGGGATCGCTTAATTCGTCCCGAATTCGAGCGCCGTTATCAAGCTATGCCAGGATTAAAAAAAGCCGAACTGATCGAAGGAGTTGTATATATGGCATCCCCATTAAGGTTTAAATTTCATGCTGAACCCCACGGACGTTTAATCACTTGGTTGGGAGTTTATCAAGCTGCTACCCCCCAAGTACAAATGGGTATTGAGCCAACAGTCCGCTTGGATATCGACAACGAACTACAGCCGGATGGGGTGTTATTAATCAGTCAAGAAAGCGGTGGAAAATCAACCCTAACTGTAGAGGGATACCTAGAAGGAGCGCCGGAATTAGTGGTAGAAATTGCCGCTAGTAGTGCCGCCATAGATTTAGGGGATAAAAAACGCGCTTATCGACGCAGTGGCATTCAAGAATATCTTATTTGGCAGGTATTTGACCAAAAAATTGATTGGTTTAGTTTAGAAAATGGCGATTATATTTCTTTGTTACCCAACCAAGAAGGGGTGATTTGTTCTCTAGTATTTCCGGGTTTGTGGTTAGATATTTCAGCTTGCAGTGAGCTTGTCGAATCTGCCATGCTCAACGGCAATATGTCACGGGTGTTGGACATCTTAAAGGCTGGAATTAACTCGGTAGAACATCAAGAATTTATCCAAAAGTTAACCGCAACGCAGTCGGGGGAAGCCAAATGAAACCTCCAGCTATTCTGATTTTAGGAGAAACCAGTATCCCCGTTGCTCGTCAAGTGCAAATGGCCCTACCGGAAGCAGTGGTTTATGGGTTAATAAAGCGTACCCATTCGGCTGATTTTACCTATACTAATTTTGGTGAAACGGTGCGAGAATTTTTCCAGACGGGAACGCCAATTATTGGCATTTGTGCGGCGGGTATTTTGATTCGCACTTTAGCACCTTTATTAACTAATAAATGGCAAGAACCACCTGTATTAGCAATCGCAGAAGATGGCAGTGCCGTAGTGCCTTTGTTGGGGGGTTTACAAGGGGTTAATGATCTCGCTCGTCAAATTGCCTCGGTTTTGCAAATTTCCCCCGCAATTACCACCACTGGTGATATTAGATTTAAAACGACTTTATTATCGCCACCACCGGGTTATCAGTTAGTTAATCCCGATGATGCTAAGAAGTTTCTTGCCGATTTATTGGCTGGTGAAAAAGTAAAATTAATCGGTGAAGCGGACTGGTTAAAAAATAGTAATTTACCGATTTCATCAGCAGCAAAACTGAGCATTGAGATTATCGATAAAAGTAACTTAAACTTAGCACAACCTAGCAATACCTGTTTAGTTTATCTCTGGGAAGAAAGCCAGGAAATTAAGGAAAAATCTGGTTTACTACTGGGGGATTTAGACCTGGAAAGTCAAGGTAAATTAGCCATAGTTGGAACTGGACCGGGTGCGCTAAATTGGATGTCGCCGGAAGTTCGAGAAGTGTTGGAAAAAGCCACGGATTGGGTGGGTTATAAAACTTATTTGGATTTGGTAGAATCCCTGAGAAAACCAGAAATTGTCCGCCATGAATCGGATAATCGGGTGGAACTTGATCGCGCAGAAATAGCCCTAGATTTAGCGGCTAAGGGGCGATCGGTTGTCTTAGTTTCCTCCGGAGATCCGGGAATTTATGCCATGGCCGCGGCCGTGTTTGAGGTATTAGAAAAAAAAGCAAAACCGGCATGGGATGCGATCGCAATTCAGGTCTGTCCGGGGATTTCGGCGATGCAGGCGGCGGCGGCGAGGGTTGGCGCGCCTTTAGGCCATGATTTTTGTGCGATTTCCCTATCAGATATTCTCAAATCTTGGCAGGTGATTTCTCAGCGCATTGAGTTAGCAGCCCGAGCAGATTTAGCGATCGCATTTTATAATCCTGTGTCTCAAGAGCGCACTTGGCAATTGGAGAAGGCAAAAGAGATTTTATTACAATGGCGATCGCCGCAAACTCCCGTGGTACTAGCGCGTAATTTAGGACGAAAAGGGGAAACAGTGACGGTGAAATTCCTAGAGGATATGACTATTAACGATGCGGATATGCGAACCATAATTTTGATCGGATCGAGTAAAACTCGCCTGATTGAGCAGGGTAAAACCAAGCAATGGGTTTATACTCCACGTCACTATTAAAAGGATTAATGATACTCATACTAAATCCGTTGAGTACAGGCTAGTTATGAGGAGAGGCACTCATGCAAGAGGCAAAAGGGAATAAATAATCAGTTTTTAATACCAATTCTCCAAAGTCTGACTACAGAAGTTTAATCCCCCTAAATCCCCCTTAAAAAGGGTGACTTAAATTCGATGTGTAGTTTTCATTTAGAGAAATGGTATAATAACTGGATTTAGTATCAATCCCCCCAGCTACGATTGAATCATCTTAATCTGTAAGGGAAGTTGCCAAAAAGGAGACGATCGTGCGACGGGGAAGACATAAAATTTTTATCGGTATGGCTCCGGGGGTCGGGAAAACCTACAAGATGCTGGAGGAGGGGCATAGCCTCAGAAAGCAGGGAACCGACGTAGTGATCGGACTTCTCGAAACCCACGGCCGGAAAGAGACCGCCGAAAAAGCCGAGGGATTGGAAATCGTACCGAGAAAAATCCTAGAGAAAGAGGGATTCACTCTCTCGGAAATGGATACAGAAGCGATTATCGCCCGCTCGCCGCGGCTGTGTCTGATCGATGAATTGGCCCACACGAATGCACCAGGTTCGGAGCGAGAGAAACGTTTTCAGGATGTGGAGATAATTTTATCCCAGGGAATCGATGTTTACTCGACCGTGAATATCCAGCATATCGAGAGTTTAAACGATCTGGTCGCCCGAATCACTGGGGTGGTGGTGCGGGAGCGAATACCCGATCGAATTTTGGAGGAAGCTGATGAAGTGATCGTGGTAGATGTTACCGCCGAAACCCTAGAGGAAAGATTATTGGCGGGAAAAATCTACGCTCCCGAAAAGATACAACAATCTTTAAATAATTTCTTTCAACGGCGCAATTTAATCGCCCTCCGGGAACTGGCCCTGCGCGAGGTGGCCGATACGGTAGAAGAAGAAGCGAGTAATTCCACAAAATTTATCGGTCAATCCTGTCCCGTTCACGAACGGGTATTAGTCTGTGTTTCCACCTATCCCAACTCTTTACGATTATTACGTCGGGGAGCGCGGATAGCGGGGTATATGAACGCCGAATTTTTCGTCATTTTCGTCGATAACCCCGATCGCTTTCTCACGAAAGAGGAGGCTTTACATATCGAAACCTGCCAACGTTTATGTCGGGAATTCGAGGGGAAATTCTTACGGGTTAAAAGCTATCAGGTGGCGGCAGCGATCGCCGAAGTGGCCGAGCGCGAACGAATCACCCAGATTGTGATCGGGGAGAGCCTTCAATCGCGCTGGAAGCATTTCATCAAAGGTTCTTTCACCCAAAAACTCATGCGCCTGATCTGGCAGAAAAATATCGATCTTCACATCATCGCCACCGAGCCGAAAGTACCGATTAAAAACGCGCGAGCCAAGGGGGTGAAAAGATAACTACCGCTCCGCTATTTACCAAGGAAGTTCTGGTGAAAGAATTTTCCTTAGTATAAGCTGTTGACTATCTAAATTATTGGTTAAGACTGTCTATGATCGGGGAGAAGGAGGCTGGGTCGAGGAAGTTCGATCATTTGTACTAAAATTTTCAGGACGCGGTTTAAATATAGTACAGCTTATCTATAGGAGGATTTCGGCAAAACATGAAAATTATCGCCTACACCTATACCAATCCCCTGCTCGATAGTCCCCCCGATGCCTCGATTTCGACCTATTCTCCCGAACAAGTGTATCAGGATTTTGGTGATCGCTCACAAAGGCAGCAACTGCTCCGCGATTGTCAAGGGACCCCCCCCCGACTGCTGATCCTGCGTCGCCTAGCAGAATTGGGAGACAATGGCACGGAAGTTAGCAAAATTTTACAATCTTTAGAAGCCCTCGACATAGATATAATTGCCCTAGAAGACCCAGATTATAAGCTGAATTTTGCCAAGATTCTGCAAGAAATATCAAAAAACGAACTAAGTAATCGTTTAAAAGCAGGTCACGCTCACAATCGTCTGCAAGCTTTGCCTCCTCCCGGAAAAGCACCCTACGGTTATCGTCGTGGCAAGGAGCGTTATATACTCGATCGCAGTACCGCGCCAGTAGTCAAAGACTTTTTTGATCGCTTTTTGATTTCCGCTTCCCTGCGTTCCACGGTGCGCTATCTAGAAAAACGCTACGGTAAAAAGATATCGGTAGCTACTGCCCATAAATGGCTGACCAATCCCGTTTATCGCGGCGATTTGTGCTATCTCGGTCAAGATATTATCCCCGATACCCACACCCCGATTATCTCCCGGGAAGAAGCAGCCCAGATTGATCGCATCCTGAGAAATAATCGCAAATTACCCCCCCGCAGTGCCAGCGCCCCGCGTTCCTTAGCGGGTTTAGTCGTTTGTAGTCAATGTCAATCGGGGATGACGATTACCAAAGTGACAGCGCGAGGAAAAAGCCCGGAATACCTCTATTTGCGACCTTTGCAATGTCCCCGGACGAAAAAATGTTCGGCGATCGCTTATGAGAAAATTCTCGACAGCACAATCGAGCGCATTTGTCAAGACCTACCACCGACGATCGCCCAGATATCTTTACCGGATTTAGAGGGGATCAAACGGGGAATGAGCGAGGAAATAGGGCAAAAAAACGATATTTTGTCGCAATTGCCCTCCCTAGAAGCGGCGGGAATTTTAGATCAAGAAACGGCTAATCTACGGGCCTATAAACTGAAAAACGAGATCGCGCAGATTCAAGGACGTTTAGACCAATTACCCCCCGATAACCTGACTATTATCGCTCGTGCCGTTGCTTTTCCGCAATTTTGGCGAGATTTATCGGAAATAGAGCGCCGTTTTTATTTTCGTGAGTTTATCCGTCGCATCGAAATCGAGAGAGAAACGGCTAATAATTGGCATTTACGTTTAATCTTCGTTTTTTAACAGTCTTGGACAATCTTAAAGTTAGCTAAAAATTGAGGAATTTGTGAGGGATCAATGCTAAGAAAAAGGCCAACAGCGATCAATCTCAACTATGAGCAATAACAAAAGATTAACTAGGTATAAAAAAGGGCGAAAATCCTCCCAGACAAAACCCCACCTTTACGATTATCACTATAATCAACCCGGGACGATGCCGGGGTTAATCACCATCGATGAAAATGCCGTTGCTACCGAGATATTTTTAATTAATTATAATTCTCAACAAGCCACTATAGTTAATAATCTCTTACCTCAAGACTGTCTTAAATATTTATCCAATGATTCCATCTCTTGGGTTGATATCGTCGGTTTGGGTAATGAAGATAAACTGCAAGAGTTGGGGGAAATTTTTCATTTACATCCCTTAACCCTTGAGGATATAGTCAGTATTCCCCAAAGACCAAAAGTAGAAGAATGCGAGAATTATATTTTAATTATAGTGCCAATGGCTATCCTGATCGATCATCAGGGTTTTTTGCTAGAACAAATCAGTTTAATAGTCGGGAAGAATTATGTTTTAACCGTGCAGGAAGAAGGACAATACGATTCTTTAGAGGGAGTTAGGGAAAGAATCCGTTTAAATAAAGGTTCCATCCGGCAGCAAAAATCGGGTTATTTAGCCTACTCGATTTGGGATGCCATTATTGACGGTTATTTTCCTGTTTTAGAGTCCTACGGAGAAAGAATCGAGGAGTTAGAAAACGAAATTTTAGCTAGTCCCACGGAGCAGACTTTATCAAAAATTTACCAACTACGTCAGGAATTACTCTCCCTCCGACGAGCAATTTGGCCGCAAAGAGACATCCTCAATGCTCTTTTACGCGATGAGTATATTGTCATCGATATAACCATTAAACCCTATCTAAGGGACTGTTATGACCATGTGGTACAAATCCTCGATGTTATCGAAAATTACCGGGAATTTGCCAATGGTTTAATGGATTTTTACCTGTCTTCCGTGAGTAATAAAATGAACGAGATTATGAAAACTTTAACGGTAATATCGACGATTTTTATCCCTCTCACCTTCATTGTCGGTATTTATGGTATGAACTTTAATACTGATAAATCCCCCTATAATATGCCCGAATTAGAATGGTATTGGGGCTATGTGTTCGTCTGGGTATTGATGCTAACCGTTGCTTTCAGTTTAATCATTTTCTTTTGGCGACGCGGCTGGTTTAAGAACCTATCGACAGTGAAGAAAAGATAAACTGTTAAGCAGATTAGACAGACTGGATCTCATTGCTGGCATCTAGCAAGAGAAAATGGCTATTGCAGAGAAATCAATAATTTAGTGTCTGCGGTATTTTTTAACACTTTCAGTTGATGGCTTCTAATTTTGTCCAACCAACTATAGTGCTGGTTGCGACATTGATAGACGATATCGATGTCACCAATCTCTGACTTAACTTGAGCCAAGTAGTTTTCTAGTTCGCTAATTTTCATAATCAATCTCGCTTGCGCTGAAGGACATCAACCCCAAACCAAGAATTATCGCTAAAGGATAGGGGTGACTACAGTTACTATTATAGGCCGATCATAATTCTTAAAAAAGTTCTTATCTAACAAAGTTGGCTAATGTCAGGGTTAGATGATAAGCTGCCTGCGAATTTAAATTGCCTGTTGAGATGAGGTCCTCTTGCACTCTTGCAAAAGGCAACAGTAAAAGGATTGGGGAGATTAAGCTAATCTAAGGATAGGTGGTTAGAATGCGTCCTAACTTATCGGCGAAGTTTCTTTCTAGTCGTCCAGGGGGCAGCGCCATGACTAGGTAAACGGGCTAATTTACCGAAGAAAGGTCAAAGTAATGCCCAAGCAATGCCGATAATCGCGCCAAGTCAAGAAATAAAAAATTCTTCATATTGTCTTTTACTTCGCCCAGCTTCGATAATTAATTCGGATATTAGAACTCTTGCAAATTAATTATATGTTATAATTATAGGCTAACTAATTTTTTGGGAAAATTAGTTAATTGGTACCTTTGTAATGAATGAAAACCTGAAGTTTTACTTTTAACTCAAAACTCTTTAGATATGCTTGAATTTGGTTATCAAAACCTCTTTATTTAAGCGGCACAAACTATCTCAATTTTTATAATTGAGAATAATTATGGCTCTTCTGAGTTTGGTATGCTTCTCGGCGGTTTATCAGGAGCTTAAAGGATTGAAACACCTTCCAGATAAGTCTTTTGTGTTTTTTTCCAGATCTAAATTGAATTAATCCTTTGCCGGATAGGGTTTCCAGCTAATCAGATGAACCTTTCAGCTTTTATAAACAGTTCACTGACGACCTGGAATTTAAGGCCCTGCTCCTCGGTTTTCTCTTGAATCGATTCCTGCAGCGATCGAATACTTCCGAAGCTAAGACAGACTCAGTTTAACATTCGATCGAACTTTGCCGCCGATCCCTGACCAATGACAGGGTAAGAACGGGGGTCTTCCCCCGACATTTGAGATAAAATCGATCTAGTTAAAAATTTAATTCCGAAACTATGTTCGACGCACTGGCCGACCGCTTAGAAGACGCATGGAAAAAATTACGAGGTCAAGATAAAATCTCCTCGGCCAATATACAAGAAACCCTCAAAGAAGTCCGGCGGGCTTTATTAGAAGCAGATGTTAACCTACAGGTAGTCAAGGGATTTATTGCTGAGGTCGAGAAACAAGCCCTCGGCGCTGAAGTGATTTCCGGAGTCAATCCCGGTCAGCAATTTATCAAAATTGTCTATGATGAATTAGTCAAAATTATGGGGGAAAGCAACGTTCCCCTAGCTCAGGCCGATAAACCCCCCACCGTAATTTTAATGGCCGGGTTGCAAGGGACAGGAAAAACCACCGCCACCGCCAAATTAGCCCTATATCTCCGCAAACAGTCCAAAAGCTGCCTGATGGTGGCCACCGATGTTTACCGTCCGGCGGCCATTGACCAATTAATCACCCTCGGTAAACAGATAAATGTTCCCGTCTTCGAGATGGGTTCTCAGGCTAATCCCGTCGATATCGCCCGTCAAGGTGTGGAAAAAGCCAAAGAATTGGGCGTAGATACCGTTATCATCGACACCGCCGGTCGTTTGCAGATAGACACCCAGATGATGGGCGAACTAGCACAAATCAAGAAAATTGTCAAGCCCGACGACACTTTATTAGTGGTGGATGCGATGACCGGTCAGGAAGCGGCCAGTCTTACCAACACTTTTCACCAACAAATCGGCATCACGGGGGCAATTCTCACCAAACTTGATGGCGATACTCGCGGTGGGGCAGCCCTATCAGTGCGGCAAATATCGGGACAACCGATTAAATTTGTTGGGGTTGGGGAAAAAGTAGAAGCTTTAGAGCCATTTTATCCCGATCGCCTTGCCAGTCGCATCCTCAATATGGGTGATGTTCTGACGCTAGTGGAAAAAGCTCAGGAACAGTTAGACCTAGAAGACGCGGCCAAAATGCAGGCCAAGATTTTAGAGGCTAAGTTTGATTTTAATGACTTCCTCAAACAGATGCGGCTGTTAAAAAATATGGGTTCCCTGGGGGGAGTCTTAAAGTTAATCCCCGGTCTGGGCAAACTGAGCGGTACAGACATCGAAAAGGGCGAAAAAGAGTTAAAACGCACGGAAGCGATGATTAATTCCATGACCACGGAGGAACGCGCTAACCCCGATTTATTGGCTAAGTCTCCTAATCGTCGTCGTCGCATTGCCAAAGGTTCGGGACATCCAGAAACGGAAGTGACCAAACTAATTGCTAATTTCACCAGAATGCGATCGATGATGCAACAGATGGGACGGGGACAAATGCCCGCTATGCCGGGGATGCCCGGTATGGGTGGCGGAATGTTTGGGGGGGGCAATCAACCGGGGTTCCGCGGTCAAGGTGGCAGCCCGAAAAAACCGAAGAAAATCAAGAAAAAGAAAGGTTTTGGCGATTTATAGGGGCTAAAAATGTTGAAATCCAGAGCTTAAACTGAGGTTTCTACCATCGGCCAATTTTATCTCTTTCCCCCGGACGATTTGACCGATTATCGCCCCCTCTTCCCCCACTTTCTCCAGCAATTCTCTGGCACTGTCCGGGGGCAAACACAAAACTAACTCAAAGTCTTCACCGCCGTATAAAGCCCATTCTAGAGCTTTTTCGGCTCCTACATATTCTTTCAGGGTTGGATGCAGGGGAATCCTCTCGATTTCAGCACCAACCCCACTACAGCGACAAATTTGCATGATGGCATCTGCTAACCCGTCACTGCTATCCATGCCGGCGATGGGAAATTGCTTGACAATTTTTTGTAAATGTGGTATGCAATCAAGTCTCGGTCGCGGCCGTTGATGAGCTTGGATTAATCGCTTTTTTTGGGCGGAATTTAAATTCCTCCCGGTTTCAGGGTGAAAGAGTAACTCTAATCCAGCCCGCGATAAACCGTGATAACCGGTAATAACGATACTATCGCCAACTTTTGCGTTAAAACGTCTAGTTTCTTCATTTTTTGCCACTTGTCCCAGGGCGGTGATGCTGATGTTAATCTCCGTGGCCCGACAGACATCGCCACCAACGATCGCCGTCTGATATACTTGCAGACAAGAGCTAAGACCCCGATAGAGTCCTTCTAGCCAATCGATGGCTAGATCGGGAGTTAAAGCCAATCCTACCGTAATTCCCAGGGGTTCTGCCCCCATAGCCGCTAAATCGGATAAATTAGCCGCCGCCGCTCGCCAGCCCACATCTTCCGGAGAGGTGGTAAGATCGCTAAAGTGGACGTTATTAACTAAAACATCAGTGGTGACGACGAGAGAGTAACCCTCTTTCAGGGATAAAATCGCCCCATCATCACCGATAATCTCCGCAGGACAATATTTTTGCAGAATCGGTAGCAATCCCTGTTCACCCAAGTCTTTAACGGTTAAATTCATAATTTCTGGGAATTGAACGATGCAGCTTCTAAAAAGTCTTTAGTTAAGAGGATTGGCGCTGATTTTTTCGTAGGCGCGATCGATAATTCCCCGACCGCGCAAAAAGCCGGTATTAGCCCCCGGACAAAGATAGGAGAGGGTTTCCGGGCTAAAACGGTCTAAAATGATCTTTTGCGATCGCAATTGCCGCAGCCAGTGGAAAGTTTTCGCGGTCTGTAGGGGTCGCGGTTGACCCTTAGTGTCGGGGAGAAGATGACGACCGGTAAATAAAACCCCCCCATGACGGTTCCAGTAGAGACAGGAGGAGCCGGGAGAATGGCCAGGAGTCCAAAAACCGCTACAAGTGGGAGATAACTGGATTTGCTGCTGAAAAACGGTAATTTGACGGTGAGGAAGCAGATAGGCTTCCTGTTCCTGTAGAATAATCTCACAATCAAGTAAACTTTGCAGAGAATCGCTCTGCTTACCCTGACCCCCGCGATGGGTAAAAAATAGGTAACGGACTCCCTTTTCTCGGAGAAAATCCCGCTCGCTCTCGTCGCAGCTAGGACAATCCACCAGAATATTACCAGTATTTTCTACAATAAGATAAGAGGTTCCCCCTAGGGTTTCCCGATTAGGCGAGAAAGCGTATAAACCTTCTAGAATTAATCGAGGGGGTTTTGTAGTTTTGCTAACCTCTAAAGGAGACGATTCGGTTTCCGATCGCATGGTTTGCCTATCCAAATCACAATCAATGCGGTTTATAACTTAGCACGATCGATGACCGGGCCGGCTGAAATTAGCCGCCTTTTACTCAAGAGAAAAGAGCCGATATGGAAATGTGGTTGTTATTAGGGATTCTTGGCGGTTTCACTTATTTTATCGTCAAGCGTAGCGTGGCCAAAATCACGACAACACCAATATGGTTAATTTGGTTAGTCCTGATGACTCCGGCTCTAATTTGGACCGGCTGGACGTTAATCTATGGAGAGGATAGCCCCATGCCGGCATTTCTGCTCATCGGTCCTTTTGTGATCTGCCCTTTTTTGTATTGGTGGCTAGTACAATTGGGTCGGGTTACTCCCCAAGAAAGCCCCCCATCACCACCGGAAACAGCGAATTTAGTCCTAGAAAATATTGATAATCCTGCACCTAAAAGTGATTTAAAACCGATCACTGCTGAAGAGGAAAAATCCCTACGAGATTGTTTTCCTTGGGGTATTTATTATCTGCAAAATATCGATTATCGTCCCCAGGCAATTCTCTGTCGGGGCAAATTGCGAGCAGTTCCCGAAGAAGCTTATCAAGTGATTAAAAACAATGTGGAAAAGGTTTTTGGCGATCGCTTTTTATTGCTTTTCCAAGAAAGTTTTCAGGGACAACCTTTTTTCGCTCTTGTGGCTAATCCCTGGCAGCAAAAAACAGAAACCATAGAAACTGAAAAAATTACTCGCCCCTTTCTTGCCCTGGGTTTATTGTTATTAACTATCTTAACCACCACAGTGGTCGGTGCGGGATTAAGTGGCATTACCGCCCAACAATTAGAAAATAATTCTAGTTTATTATTGCAAGGTTTACCCTACAGTTTGGGCTTAATTGCTATTTTAGGACTGCATGAATTCAGCCATTATTTGACAGCAGTTAAATATAAAATTAAAACTACTTTGCCCTATTTTATCCCCATTCCTTTCTTCCTCGGCACCTTCGGGGCTTTCATTCAAATGCGATCCCCTGTACCCACCCGCAAAGCTTTATTTGATGTGGCGGTGGCCGGTCCTTTGGGGGGTATAATTATCGCTATTCCTCTACTATTTTGGGGATTGTCCCTCTCGGAAATAGTTCCCCTAACTAATCAAAGCAGTTTATTAAATTTTCAGGCCTTAAATCCGCAGTTTTCTTTTCTCTTGTCTATCGTAGCTAAACTAGCTCTCGGCAGTAATTTAATCGCGGGAAAAGCGATCCATTTACATCCTTTAGCGGTGGCCGGTTATGTGGGAATTATCGTTACAGCCCTAAATTTAATGCCTGTGGGTCAATTGGATGGTGGTCATATTGTTCACGCCATGTATGGACAGAAAACCGCCATAATTATTGGTCAATTAACTCGATTATTCATGTTTATTTTAGCCCTAGTGCAGCCAGATTTTTTACTCTGGGCGATTATTCTCTTATTAATGCCAGTCAGCGATCAACCAGCTTTAAATGATGTGACGGAATTGGATAATAAACGAGATTTATTAGGCCTATTTTCCCTGGCTTTATTATTAAGTATTTTGCTCCCCCTTCCCGAAGCGGTGGCCCGTTGGTGGGGGATGTAAGCAACCGCATCAATCAACCTGAGTTCTGGGAAAATTATCGGTCAGTTGGGGAATAAAATCCCCATCTCCTACGTCAATGTGAGTTCGATGATCCTCACCCTCGATCACTTTAATCCACAAAGCTGAAGGCTGACAACCGCTCACAGATCACTGATATATGGTTCTCAAGGCTAATTCTCGCAGAAAAAAGCGAGTTTCTCCGCAAGGGAGGTTAGGCAAATCTAGGTTAAAATTGCTGGCTATTCCGCTAATTTTGGCGAGTTTAGGCTGGTTATACCACGATTTACGTCAGCAGTGGCTAAAACCGGAAGCGATTTTTGTTTTGGGAGGTCATGCCGATCGAGAACGTTTTGCGGCAAAATTAGCTAAGGAATATCCCGATCTACCGATTTGGGTGTCTTCCGGTAGTCCGCGACGATATGTGAGAAAGATTTTTAAAAAAGCGGGAATTTCTCCAGAACGTCTCCATCTCGATTACAATGCGCGAGATACTGTCACTAACTTTACTAGCCTAGCCGATCAACTGAAAGCCGAAGGTATTGATAGTGTCTATCTAGTCACTTCCGATAATCACATGAGAAGGGCGCGATTAGTGGGAGAAATTGTTTTTGGTAGTCGCGGAATTATGATTAAACCGGTGACTGTTCCCTCCCAATCACCCCCCGAACCCCTAGAAAAGTCGCTCAGAGACGGTTTTAGGGCAATATTATGGATAATAACCGGTTCTACCGGGGAATTTTGGCTAGAATCCGATTCTAGTTCCCATCTCCGATCAAAATAAAATTATCTTGACAAAATTAGCCACTTTATGTTAAACAAAAACACCATTTTCGCCATCCTATTGATTTTTGTGCCTATATCGATCGCCGGTTCCCTGTTACACTGGGGCGGAACGGTAGTTTTTATCACCGCTTGTCTAGCCATTATCCCCTTAGCGGCCTACATGGGGGAAGCCACCGAAGCGATTGCGGTGGTGGTTGGACCAAATATTGGCGGTTTGATGAATGCCACCTTTGGCAATGCCACCGAATTAATTCTCGCCTATGTCGCTTTGCGGGAAGGTTTCATCGATGTGGTAAAAGCGACGATTACTGGCTCAATTATCGGTAATTTACTCTTAGTTATGGGATTATCGATGTTTTTAGGCGGTTTACGCTTCAAAGAACAGGAATTTCAACCGATAACCGCTCGTTTAAATGCCTCGGCCATGAATTTAGCGGTGGTGGCGATTCTTTTACCCACTGCGGTGGAATTTACCTCCACGGGAGTCGGGGAAGCAGTGCTGCAGCGTCTATCGGTGGCCGTGGCAGCGGTGTTAATTTTCGTCTATGGTTTAAGTCTCTTATTTTCCATGAAAACCCACACCTATCTCTACGATGTCGGGGTTGCCGGTATCGAGGAGGAAAGCGCTGGAGAAAGCACCGCAAGGCCGAAAATCTGGTTTTGGTCTTTGATTTTATTGATCGTTACCATCGCCGTGGCCGTAGAATCAGAGTTATTGGTGGCATCCCTAGAGGAGGCTACGGAACAGCTAGGTTTAACGGCGCTGTTTACCGGGGTGATTCTTTTGCCTATTATCGGTAATGCGGCCGAACACGCTACGGCTGTCACCGTCGCTCTTAAGAATAAAATGGATCTATCGGTATCTGTGGCCGTCGGTTCCAGTATGCAGATCGCCCTGTTTGTGGCTCCGGTTTTGGTTATCATGGGTTATATTATCGGTCAGCCCATGGATCTAAATTTTAATCCCTTTGAGTTGGTGGCAGTGGCTGTAGCGGTGTGGTTGGCTAATTCGATTAGTAGTGATGGGCGATCAAATTGGTTAGAGGGAATGTTACTCTTAGCTACCTATGCTATCCTGGCCTTGGCTTTCTTTTTCCATCCTCTCACCGCTTAAAGTTATCCCTTGGAGATATATAGACAATGACGGATGCTTTGGCTTAAGGGAGTGGTAAAACTGGCAATTTCGAGGATTTTACCGCCAGCTTTCCCTAGATTCTCCTCTAAACTCAAACTATCCTCCGACGACCACTGACCACGATAGAGAATAGCGATTCCGGTCTTTTTCAGGAAAGGCAAAGCATAGTTAACACAGATATCCACATTAGCTACCGCTCGCAAACAGACGATATCGTAAGCACAGTTATGTTTAAGGTTTTTCCCAACGATTTCCGCCCGACCTAAACGAGTTTTCGTGTTATTTAACTCTAATTTGTCAATAACTTCTTCAAGAAAATTAATCTTTTTTTGGGTGGAATCCAAGAGAGTCACCGACCAATGGGGATATGCGATCGCAATTGGCAGCCCCGGAAACCCGGCCCCAGTCCCCAAATCAATAACTGATAGGGATTTTGTCAATAAATCCGGCTGGGATTTTTGTAACCAGGCTAAACCCGATAAAGAATCCCAAAGATGTTTTTCCCAAAACTCCTCCGGTTGGGTAATTCGGGTGAGATTAAAACGTTGATTACCCTCTAAAATCAACTCATAAAGTTGTTGAAATCGCGCTTGTATGGCCCCATCGGGTTGCCATTCTAGGGTTTCTTGCCAAAGGTCAAATAATTCAGGAAGGATCATTAATTCAGTTATCAGTTATCAGTTATCAGTACAATTTAAGCCAATCCTTTCTCAGCTAACCATTGAGGATTATATAAACGAGATTGATAACGGGACCCACCATCACAAAGAACAGTAACGATGGTGTGGCCTGGTCCCATTTGTTTAGCTAAAGCTACCGCAGCACCAACATTAATACCCACAGAACCCCCCATAAATAAACCATCTTTTTGTAATAGTTGATAAACAACTTTAATGGCAGTGGGATCATCAATTTGAATGGCATCATCTATGGGTGCGCCTTCCATATTAGCCGTAATACGACTATTACCAATCCCTTCCGTAATTGAACTACCTTCCAGGGTAATTGTCCCGGTTTTCACATAACTATATAAACCGCTACCCATCGGATCCGCCACCACGCAACGCACCTGGGGATTTTGGTCTTTTAAAAACATCGCCACCCCCGCGTAGGTTCCCCCGGTTCCCGTGGCAGCCACCCAAGCATCAATTTTACCGTCGGTTTGTTCCCAGATTTCCCGGCCGGTGGTTTCGTAGTGAGCGCGACGATTAGCTAGATTATCGAATTGATTGGCCCAGATAGCATTTTCCATCTCACTGGCCAATCTCCCCGATAATTTAACGTAATTATTGGCATCTCGGTAGGGAACCGCGGGAACAGTACGCACTTCTGCGCCAAGGGTTCTCAATAGGTCGATTTTCTCTTGGGATTGGGTATCGGGAATGATAATCAGGCATTTATAACCTTTAGCATTGCAGATATGGGCCAAACCGATGCCAGTATTGCCGGCGGTTCCTTCGACAACGGTTCCCCCCGGTTGCAGAGTACCGGCTTTTTCCGCTTCTTGAATAATATATAAAGCGGCCCGATCCTTGACCGAACCACCGGGGTTAAGAAATTCGGCCTTACCGAGAATCTCGCAGCCAGTTTCCTCGCTAAAACTATTGAGACGAATTAGGGGAGTATTACCCACCGCATCGACGAAACCATGTTTAATATCCATAATCTGTTATTTTTCGTGCTGTTCCTAGGCTGAGACGATTTTTTGTACTAAGGGATGACGCACCACATCGGCCCGCGATAGGTAACAAAAAGCGATCCCTTCTACTGATTTTAGGATTTTTTGAGCGGCAATTAACCCCGATTCTTGTTGTTGCGGTGAATCGGTTTGGGTGACATCTCCGGTTACTACCATGCGCGAACTGAATCCGAAGGGAGTTAAGATCATCAATGCGATCGCACTTTCTCCACTGGGGAATTGAATCGTTGGCCAAGTTCTACCACTTTAGCAAAATTGTTGTCTTAGCTGGAAATATTGATTAAATTGGAAGTTTTTAGCTGTTATTAGTTACTTAACCTAATATAGTGGTGGCGTTCTGTAAGGAGTCCCGCCGTGACTAACAATTCCCTCGATCCTTTGAATATTGGCAATACGATTAATACTGCCTTCCGTCTTTATCGTGATCGCTTCCAAACTTATGTATTCTTTGCTGTCCGCGCCTGTTTGTGGTCGCTTCTTCCCTTAATTTTGCAATTAATTCTCAGTCAATTACTTTATCAAACAATTACCCCCGAAGAAGGCAGCGATATCGGTTTACGTTTATTTCTTTTCCCAGTACAAATTTTCTCGGCCGCTAAGTATCTTTTCAATAGTGCGGTTATCTCACGATTAGCTTTTCAAGATATCATTTATCAGCCGGAAACTGCCGGACAAGCGGAAAAAAAAGTTAAGCCGAAAATGTGGCGCTTGTGGTGGATGCAGGTTTTGCTTGGTTTGTTGGGAGCGGCAATAATCTTGGCGATAACGCTGTCTCTGGCGCTAGTAAGTTTTATCCCCATCCTTGGTGTATTGCTTATTTTACTGGCTTCTTTCTGTCTTCCTGTTTTCTTCCTTTGGTTATCTGCTCGCATTTGCATTGCCGAATTGCCCTTAGTAATTGAAGATAATTTAGGCAGTTGGCAAGCAATCAAGAGAGGTTGGCATTTAACTAAAAACTCGGCTTGGAGAATTGTGGGAGTGATATTTATTGCCAGTTTATTAATTATTCCAGTTTATATTCTGTCATGGGCTTTGGCTTCAATTCCCTTTTGGGTCAATTTTTCCTCTTTTTATAGTAGTTTGGAATCGGTAGAGGACTGGCAAACGCTCGCGGAAAATCCTCTTTTTTTCCGACAAATGGCGATGTTTTCCTATGGTCTGACTACTATTTTCTTACTTCTGAATATTTTATTAGTTCCTTTTTGGCAATCTCTCAACAGTGTGATCTATAATCATGTTTTAGACCAGAAAAAAAATGATGGGGGAGAATACTAATAACTGAGCGGCTGTTGATGTATCTAAATTACTTGTTAAGACTGTCTATGAGAGGGGTTTTGAGCATTTGTACTAAAACCCCCTGTAGGTAGTTTAAATACAGTACAGCTTAACGGAATCATTAATTACTAAGTACCTAAGCAAAATTAATTAGACATCTTGCTAACCCTCTCGCAAGAGTACAAGAGCGACTATCTCAACAATCGGTTATTTTTCGTGCTGTTCGTAAGCTGAGACGATTTTTTGTACTAAGGGATGACGCACCACATCGGCCCGGGATAGGTAACAAAAAGCGATCCCTTCCACTGATTTGAGGATTTTTTGAGCGGCAATTAACCCCGATTCCTGTGGTTGCGGTAAATCGGTTTGGGTGACATCTCCGGTTACTACCATGCGCGAACCGAATCCCAAGCGAGTTAAGACCATTTTTAACTGTGCTGGGGTGGTATTTTGGGCCTCATCAACGATAACAAAAGCATTAGCTAGGGTTCGTCCCCGCATATAAGCTAAGGGAGCGATTTCGATTTTACCCCGTTCCATCAGGTCGGGAATTTTGGCCGCTTCGATAAATTCGTATAAAGCATCGTAAAGGGGACGCAAAAAAGGATCGACTTTTTGCTGTAAATCCCCCGGGAGAAAGCCTAATTTTTCCCCCGCTTCCACGGCCGGACGGGTGAGGATAATCCGTTCTACTTTATCTTCTAATAGAGCTTGTACGGCCAAAACGGCGGCTAAAAAGGTTTTCCCCGTGCCAGCAGGTCCAATACAAAAGGTGATATCGTGACTTTGAATCGCTTGGATATATTGACGCTGACGGAAGGTTTTCGCCCGAATTAGCTCCCCGCGACGGGTACGAGCGAGAATATCCTGCTGTAGTTCTTTATACTCGCTAGAACGCCCCGTATCGAGGGCATGGATAGCGGTCATAATATCGGCTTCGGCGATTAACTTGGCCTCTTGCCATAAAATACTTAAGGAGCGTACAATCGCTGTGGCACGCTCCACGGGGGTCGGTTGCCCCGCAATCCGCAATTCCATGCCTCTGAGGACTAAATTCGCCCCAGTTTGCCTGGCTATCAATTTGAGGTTAGCTTCTTGATGACCCGCTAAAGCGATCGCACTTTCTGAACTGGGGAATTGAATCGTTTGCCAAGTTTCCGTCATGCTCGGGGCTAAATTATCCTTTGGCTGTTTCTACCACTTTAGCAAAAGCGACGGGATCGAGGACAGCTAATTGGGCCAACATTTTCCGATTCAGGAGGATATTAGCTTTCTTTAATTGTCCGGTTAGTTGGCTGTAACTGATGCCCTGTTGACGAGCAGCCGCGTTAATGCGGGTAATCCAAAGACGACGAAAATCGCGTTTACGTTTGCGACGGTCTCTATAGGCATTCCGCAAGGCCTTCATTACCTGTTGGTTAGCTGTACGGAATAAGCGCGAGTGAGAACCGCGGAAACCTTTGGCTAATTTGAGAACTTTTTTGCGTCGCTTGCGGGCGACATTCCCCCGTTTTACTCTAGACATGATAATCCTTTAGACAATTTTTCTGGAAAATTTACAAATAGGGCAACATTAAGCGCACTTCCTTCTCGTCGCGCTCGTCCACTAGGGTAATCTGGGACAAACGACGGCGCTTGCGTTCGGCACTTTTATGATCGAGTAGGTGATTTTTGAAGGCTTTGCGACGTTTGATTTTTTTGCCGCTTCCCGTGGCCTCGAATCGTTTGGCCGCCGCCTTTCGCGTTTTTAGCTTGGGCATAAACTCCGTTTTATTAAATCGACACAATCACTAATACTATCACAAATAAAGGACTTTGGGCAAGGAGTCGCCAAAAGATTCCCCGGCTCATCCTTACTTTGGCCAGGTCTGTGCTTGGGAATTAAATCAATCGGGAATTTTCCCCTGCCTCTCGATCGAATCGCTAAGATCCAGATAAAGTCTTGCGTTAACACGCATCTGGAGAAGTTATGGCTAAAACCCTACTAGAACAATTACGCCAATTTACAGTGGTTGTTGCCGATACCGGCGATATCCAAGCGATCGAAGCTTTTACCCCCCAAGATACCACCACTAACCCCTCCCTGATCACGGCTGCGGCCCAAATGCCCCCATATCGGCCGATTGTCGATCAAACCCTGCAAGCGGCCAGAAAAGAATTAGGGCAGCAGGCCACCCCAGAAGATGTGGCCACATTAGCTTTTGATCGCCTAGCGATCGGTTTTGGTCTGCAAATCCTGCAAATCGTCCCCGGCCGCGTCTCCACCGAAGTGGATGCTCGTCTTTCCTACGATACCCAAGCTACCATCGACAAGGCCCGTTATCTCATTTCCCAGTATGAACAAGCGGGTATCTCTAGAGAAAGAGTCTTAATTAAAATTGCCTCGACGTGGGAAGGGATTAAAGCCGCAGAAGTCCTCGAAAAAGAGGGAATTCACTGTAATTTAACTCTATTATTCGGTTTTCATCAGGCGATCGCCTGTGCGGAAGCGGGAGTAACCTTAATTTCTCCCTTTGTCGGTCGGATTCTCGATTGGTATAAAAAAGAAACCGGTAAAGACTACGTTGGCGCTGAAGATCCCGGAGTCCAATCCGTTACCCAGATCTATAACTACTATAAAAAGTTTGGCTATAAAACCGAAGTTATGGGGGCAAGTTTCCGCAATATCGGCGAAATTTGCGAGTTAGCCGGCTGTGATCTTTTAACCATTTCTCCGAAACTTCTCGAACAATTGCAAGAGACAGAAGCCGATTTACCCCGTAAGCTCGATCCAGCACAGGCCGCAACCCTTGATATTGTCAAAATTGCCATGGATCAAGCGACTTTTGAGAAAATGCACGCCGAAGATGCCATGGCTTCCGAAAAACTAGCGGAAGGTATTCAAGGTTTTACTAAAGCTTTAGAATTATTGGAACAATTGCTGATTCAACGTTTAACCCAGTTGGAAGGTCAGTCAACCCTAGAACACGCCGCCGAAGATATTTTCCGAGTCTATGATCATGATGGGGATGGTTTCATCACCCGGGAAGAATGGGCGGGAACCGATGCGGTATTTGATGCGATCGATATTAACCATGATGGGAAAATTTCTCCCGATGAGATCGCTGTCGGTTTGGGTGCGGCTTTTCGTTTAGTGGAAGCATAGAATTAGTCGTGAGTTGAACTAACCGGCATCAGTCCCCACCCGCACTCACCCCCACCAGTGGGGAAAGTGCAGGGAGTGGGGAGCTTTTTACTGTTCACTGGTAACTGATCACTGATCACTGATTAAGCTGTCTCTTGGGCAGCGGCTAATTCTGCCAGTTTTCCCTGTTGATCCTTGGCGATACAAGATTGGATCACCTCTTCGATGGCGCCGTCTAAAATGCGATCGAGGGAAAAATTCTGATTTAAGCGATGATCGGTGAGACGATTATCCTTATAGTTATAGGTGCGAATTTTTTCCGAACGCGAACCGGTTCCCACCTGAGAGCGTCGCATGGAACTGACCGCTTCCTGTTGTTCCTGTAACTTCATATCGTACAGTTTCGCCCGGAGAATCTGCATAGCTCGTTCCCGGTTTTGCAATTGCGATCGCTCCTCGGTGCAGAAAACCCGGATTCCCGTGGGTTTATGGATTAAATCGACGGCAGTTTCCACTTTATTGACATTTTGACCGCCTGCACCCCCGGATCTAGCCGTGGTTAACTCAATATCCTTGGGATCGATATGCACTTCCACATCGTCCACTTCCGGCATAATCGCCACGGTAGCGGTGGAAGTGTGGACGCGACCACTCGCTTCCGTCAAAGGAACCCGCTGCACCCGATGGACTCCCGCCTCAAATTTCAGCTTACTATAGACGTTATCGCCTTTAATCTCTAAAATTGCCTCTTTAAATCCTCCCATATCCGCCGGAGATTCACTCAAAAGGCTAACTTTCCAGTTTTGAGTTTCGGCATATTTTGAGTACAAGCGAACTAAATCCCCCGCCCAAATACTGGCCTCATCACCTCCGGTCCCGGCGCGAATTTCCAGCATGATATTCTTTTCATCGAGGGGATCCCGGGGCAGCAGCAGAATGGTTAATTGGTCTTCCAAAGTGGCGATTTTTGCCTCTAATTCTGCCACTTCTAGGGCGGCCATTTCGCGTAATTCGGGATCGCTGGCGGATTCTTTGAAGATTTGTTTCGCACCGATTAAATCCTCTTGACTTTTTTGCCAAATTTCGTAGGTGTTGACCGTTTCCTCTAGGGAAGCGCGGGATTTGGCCAGACGATGCAATTCACCCGGATTACTGGTGACATCGGGATCCGCTAGACGACGGGTTAATTCTTTGTAGGTCTGTTCTACAGATTGCAGTTTGTCTAGTAAATAACTTTCAGCCATGATCGATAATAAATAGGGTTAAACGGGGTTAATTTGAAGATAACCCGCAAATTCTTTGGATTAGAAGCGTCTGAGAGATAATAGAGACACAATCCTTTTAATTTTCTTAATTTTCTTTGTCTGGAGTTCTGCGAGCTAGGAAAAATCCCGCTCAACTGCTGACAGTCAGTCAGTTTTGCTAATACTTAGAAATATTTTTAGGCCAGCAAGCGGCAAGGGAAGACATTTTTTTTCTTAACCAGATTATTCCTATATCTGAAGCTATCATTTTTTGGCCGTTTTGAGCAAGTAATCTTAAATTCTGTTTAAAAGTGGGGAATTGGGGTGTGGGCTTCGGCCGTGAGCTCAGCGTTCGACCGAGCTCACGCCGAGGTCCGAACGGGTGTGGGGTAGTGGGGTAGTGGGGTAGTGGGGTGTGGGGTGTGGGCTTCGGCCGTGAGCTCAGCGTTCGACCGAGCTCACGCCGAGGTCCGAACGGGTGTGGGGTGTGGGAAATTGGGGAAGTGGGGAGATCGGAGATGGAAGCAGGGAGAAAAAAGCTGATAACTGATAACTGATCACTGATAACTGATAACTGATCACTGATCACTGATAACTGATCACTGAATACTAAACCTGTCGGAAAGGGGGACAAAAAATGCTAGGATGGCGACAGCACAGAGAAAAGTGAAAGAAAGGAATATAGCTTTACATGGAAGAGTTTGACAAGTCAATATCCTTTGATGGCAGGGATATTCGACTAAAAATAGGGCTTTTAGCCCCCCAAGCTGGCGGTAGTGTTCTGATCCAATCGGGAGAAACGGCAGTTTTAGTGACAGCAACCACAGCCAAAGCCAGAGAAGGAGTAGATTTCCTGCCCTTAACCGTTGATTACGAAGAAAGATTATACGCCGCCGGGCGCATCCCGGGAGGATTTTTGCGTCGTGAAGGTCGTCCCCCGGAAAAAGCAATTCTGACCGGTCGTTTGATCGATCGCCCCCTGCGTCCCCTATTCCCCAATTGGATGCGGGATGATATTCAGGTGGTCGCTACGACCCTCTCGATGGATGAGGAAGTCCCCCCGGATGTTTTGGCCGTTACCGGGGCTTCCGTGGCGGTTTTGTTGGCGGGGATTCCCTTCCAAGGACCGATGGCAGCGGTGCGCGTCGGATTACTGGGGGATGAATTTATCATCAATCCCACCTACAAGGAAATCCATAACGGAGAATTGGATCTAGTGGTGGCCGGTAGTCCTGAAGGGGTAGTGATGATCGAAGCGGGAGCCAATCAGTTACCGGAACGGGATATTATTGAGGCGATCGATTTTGGTTATGAAGCGGTCCGCGACCTGATCACCGCTCAACGGGAATTGATCGATCAGTTGGGTATTCCCCTCGTCACCCGAGAAGCGCCGGTAGTAAACGAAACCGTGCAGAATTTCCTAAAAGAACAAGCTAAAGAGGAAATTAAACAGATTCTCTGTCAGTTTACCCTCAGCAAAACCGAACGGGATGAGAAATTAGAGGCGATCGAAAATCGGCTCAAGGAAACTATAACCGCTCTCCCCGATGAAGATCCCTTAAAAGCTCCAACCCTGGAAGAGCCGAAGTTAATCGGTAATCTCTTTAAGGATCTGACCAAAAAACTGATGCGCGCCCAAATTATCGAGGATGGGGTGCGGGTTGATGGTCGCCAACTGGACGAAGTACGGCCGATTTCTTGCCGGGTGGGAGTTTTACCCCGTCGGGTTCACGGTAGCGGTTTGTTTAATCGCGGTTTAACCCAAGTGCTTTCGATCGCCACCCTTGGCACCCCCGGGGATGCTCAGGATTTAGGGGACGATCTCCATCCCGAAGACGAAAAACGCTATCTTCATCACTACAATTTCCCACCCTTTTCCGTCGGTGAAACCCGTCCCATGCGTTCTCCCGGCCGTCGAGAAATTGGTCACGGTGCTTTAGCGGAAAGGGCGATCGTACCTGTCCTCCCCCCACAGGAGGAATTTCCCTATGTGCTGCGGGTGGTGTCGGAAGTCCTCTCTTCTAATGGTTCCACCTCCATGGGTTCCGTGTGCGGTTCCACCCTAGCGCTGATGGATGCCGGTGTTCCCCTGAAAAAACCCGTTAGCGGTGCGGCCATGGGTTTAATTAAAGAAGGGGAAGAAGTGCGGATTTTGACCGATATTCAGGGTATTGAGGATTTTCTGGGAGATATGGACTTTAAGGTGGCTGGCACTGATTCTGGCATCACCGCTCTCCAGATGGATATGAAAATCCCCGGTTTAAGCATGGAAGTGGTGGCCAAGGCGATCGAACAAGCTTTACCGGCCCGCAAACATATCCTAGAGAAGATGTTAGCGACCCTAGAAAAACCGCGCACGGAATTATCTCCCCACGCACCCCGGTTATTGACGATCAAGATCGATCCGGACCTGATCGGGTTAGTCATCGGGCCAGGTGGTAAGACGGTTAAAGGGATTACTGAACAGACCGGCACGAAAATCGATATCGATGACGATGGTACTGTCACCATTTCCTCCACCGATGGGGAACAGGCCGAAAAAGCTAAACGACTGATTTACAATATGACCCGCAAACTCAATGAGGGTGAGGTTTATCTCGGTCGCGTGACTCGCATTATCCAAATCGGTGCTTTTGTGGAAGTTTTGCCGGGGAAAGAGGGAATGATCCATATTTCCCAATTGGCCGAGGGACGCGTCGGTAAGGTCGAAGATGAAGTGGCCGTGGGGGATGAGGTGTTAGTCAAGGTACGCGAGATCGATAGTAAAGGTCGTCTCAATCTCACCCGTCTCGGTATTCATCCCGATGAGGCCGCCGCTGCCCGTAAAGCTGCTACTGTAGTCTAGGTAAATTTTTTGTTCATGGTTAACTCTCGATCGCTCGATCGAGGGTTTTCGTTTGATCGCTAAAATTGCTCAAAAACAGCAATAGAGACGTAAAAAAAACGCCTCTATCCCGGTATTTTCCCTAGATATTGTTTCTGACTACCAGCTAGACTTGACCACACCGGGTAAAAGACCTTGGTGGGCCCATTCGCGTAAAACGTTGCGGGATAAACCAAAATCGCGATAGTATCCTCTCGGTCTGCCGGTCGTTAAACAACGGTTTCGGTGACGACTGGGAGCGCTATTGCGGGGTAATTCCTGTAATTTTTGGTGAATTGCCAGTTTTTCTTCAAAATCTTCGGCGGTGCGGAATTGTTCTTTTAGTTCCGCTCTTTTAGCTTCGTATTTTTGTCTGAGACGAGCGCGTTTTTTCTCGCGTTCTACCATCGATTTTTTTGCCATGGGGTTTCTCGAAAAAGATTTAACCTGTAAAGACAGCATTTTCCATTATAACCTGAAACACCGGTGACAAAGGTGACATTTCTTGATATTAATTCTTAAAGTCCTAGTTGCAAATTTTCTATGTCTGAACCGCCTCAATTTCTCCAACAACGTCTTTTTTATCAAGGTCGCGTCTTTCAATTTGAAGTCTCGAAACTGCGTTTACCTAACGGTGTCGAGGGAGAATGGGAATGTGTGCGTCATCCGGGGGGTGCTTTAGCAGTTCCAATCACCAAGGAAGGTCAATTAGTTTTAGTACGTCAGTATCGATTTAGTTTGCAAGCTCGAATTCTGGAATTTCCCGCCGGGACGATTGATGAAGGAGAAGACCCTGCTACAACGGTAAAACGAGAATTAGAGGAAGAAGCGGGCTACCGGGCGCACAATTGGCAATCTTTGGGTAAATTTGCCCTGGCACCGGGTTATTCCGATGAATATATCTATGCTTTTCTGGCCCAGGATCTGGAAAAATTAAGCTTGCCCCCCGCTCAAGATGCGGATGAAGATCTGGAAGTGGTTTTGATGAGTTTTGAGGAAATGGAATCGGCGATTGCCAAGGGAGAATCGATCGATGCTAAAACTATTACTAGCTTCTATCTGGCCCGTTTAGCCCTTAATTAATCTTTTCAATCACTGCTTGTCCCAGTTGAATCAACTCAAAACCGATAAAAAGGCTTAAAATCACGGTGACAGCCTGATTAAGCAGGGGTATATTGCCTTTACCTAGAACAGAAGCGACGAATTTGACCACAACTAAAACGAGAGCGCTAACAACGGCGATTTTGACGGCTATCATAGATTAATTTTTCCTCACGGTTAACCGAAGTATACTATTTCTACACTTTTTCTCGCTAGTTTCATCTTGGGTTTGATACAAAATTTAGCATTTTGGTGGAGAGCGCTCCTGTCATTGCCAAAAATGCCCAGTTTTTTGTTAAGAATTGTAAAATGTAGTTAGATTTATTTGATCAGAAGAGGATTCATGTCTAACCAAGAATCGATTTTTCCATTCCCTCAAAAACCAGTGTATTCCTCCCCATTTAAGTCGATGTTAGCGATAATATCAGTTATCTTAATTATGTTAGCAGTGATCGGCGGGTTAATGATGGTCAGTTTATCATTATCTTGGCCAGAACACAATATTTATCGATTACTCCTTGGTTTAGTAGAAGATTTTTTTAACCCCTTTGCTTGGATCAAAGTTCCCTCGGTTGCTCATAGCTATCAATTATTATTACCCACGGTTATCCTGCTAATTTTTACGCGGTTGATCATTTTCTTGTCTCCGCATCCGCAAGTTTGGTCAAGATTAGTCATTATTTCTATCACCCTCGCTATCACCCTGCGCTATCTAATCTGGAGGATTCTGGCTACTTTAAATTTTTCCACCCCTCTCAATGGCTTTTTTAGTTTACTACTTTTAGGCATTGAGATGATGGTTTTAAGTAGTAGCATGATTCAGTTATTTTTAGTCTTAACCACGAAAGATAGACGAAAAGAAGCTGATTTTTATAGCCAAGCGGTGATCGATAAACAATATTTACCGACGGTAGATATTCTGATTCCCACCTATAATGAGCCAGCCTTCATTTTAAAAAGAACTATTATCGGTTGTCAAGCCCTTAATTATCCTCATAAAAATATTTATATTCTCGATGATACCCAGAGGTCAGAAATTCATCAATTGGCAGAAAAATTAAATTGTCATTATCTGACTCGTGAGGATAGAAAAAACGCTAAAGCAGGTAATTTAAACCATGCTCTCAGACAAACACAAGGGGAATTAGTGGTAGTTTTTGATGCAGATTTTATCCCTTGTCGGAACTTTCTAGAAAGAACTGTTGGCTGGTTTCAAAACCCCAAAATTGCCCTAGTGCAAACGCCCCAAAGCTTTTATAATGCCGATCCTATCGCCCATAACTTAGGTTTAGAAAATATCGTTACTCCCGACGAAGAATTATTTTATCGTCATATCCAACCAGCTAAAGATGGGGTGGGTAGTCCTGTCTGTGCTGGCACTTCTTTTATTGTCAGAAGAAAAGCCTTAGAGGAAGTGGACTACTTCAATACAGAATCTATTAGTGAAGACTATTTCACTGGGATTGCTATCTCTGCCCAAGGTTATGAAGTTATTTACTTAAATGAAAAACTCAGTGCTGGTTTATCTGCTGAAAGTTTATCAGCTTATTTACTGCAAAGATTGCGCTGGGCAAGGGGAACTTTACAGGCCTTTTTTATCAAAGCTAATCCCCTAAAAATTGCGGGACTAACTCTACCTCAAAGATTGGGACACTTAGAAGGAATTTTATCTTGGTTTTCTCCCTTAGCTCGTTTATTTTCTCTGCTTGTTCCTCTCCTTTATACCTTTGGTTATATAGTACCTTTGAACATTACCATCGATGAGACAATCTATATATTTTTACCCTACATGATGCTGCAGTTAGCCACTTATCACTGGTTAAATTGTCGCTCGCGCTCGATTATTTTTTCTGAGGTACTATCGATGATTATTTGTGTACCTACAGCCCTAACAGTTCTCCATATTCTTTGGAAACCCTTTGACAAAGGATTTCAGGTGACACCGAAGGGAATTGCTCGCCAAAATTATCAATATAATTGGCATTTATCCTACCCATTGCTGTTTTTTCTTACCATTACCTTAATTAGTATTTTCTTTAATTTACACCATCACAATTATCAAGCAAGTCCCCTAAATTTTGGCTTGATTTTGGCTATATATAACGTGGTTATTATCATGACTGCTTTAGTGGCTTTATTGGAAGCTCCCCTCACCCTAGAAACTCAATATCAAGTGCTGGAATCTCCTGTTAACTTGATCACAGAATCGGATATAATTATACAGGGCAATCTCAAAAAACTTTCGGAAATAGGAGCAGAAATTCACCTAGGGGAACCCATCTACTCAGAAAAATTACTCCTAGATATTTTAGGCGAAGATTTGCGCCTATCGGCTCATCTAGTCAATCTAGAAAAACGAGGAAAAATCTGGCAAGCGACCCTTAAATTCCAGCCACTTACCCTATCAGAGCAGAGAAAGCTAATTACTTTTTTATTCTGTCGTCCCCAGCGCTGGCAACCGAAAAATACGGCGGGAGAATTACAATCACTTTGGTTGTTAATTATCAGCTTTTGTCGGGGGATCGGCTTGATTTGGCGGGCAATTCTGAATCGAAAAACAGCCCTTTAGTTTAGTCAAAAGTCGAAAATACTTAAGTAGCTGGTTATAATTAAATTAAAAATAGATTTTAGGTTCGATCCCCCCTGCCCTCCTTAATAAGGGGGGTGCCGATCTCCCCTTAGTCCCCCCTTAATAAAGGGGGCATCTGATAATTTTTAACGCCTACCTACTTATCGAAAAACTAATTGCTAATTATCGTGTCAACTGGCTTTTGTTTGTGATTTTACTCACAGTGCTATTCTTGTATTATCACAGTTGTCACTTGACCAAAACTTGACAGTATTATAATAAAAGTAACCATTCTTAGATGGACTGGCCCATGAACAATTGTTTATACCTTCACCTGATGGCTAATAGGGAAAAAGGGTTTGCCTTGGCTCTTGCCCTGTTAATTGGAGTTATCATAATGGGAACAGGAATAACTATGATGATGCGCGTCCAAGGAGACCAATCGAAAGTAATTGCCCAAAAAGCCCGGGCTGATAGTTTAACAAGTTCCGAAGCTGGGCTGGCTCGCGTGCAGGATTTACTGAATAGCGTTCGAGTTATGGCGAAGTTTAATAGTAATTGTCCTTCTGGGGACTGTTGGCAGACCGCCCAAGTAGTTCCTACTCCCAGTCCAGGTTTACAAAAAGATTTAAAAAAATTATACACTGCCGCCGCCTGTAGTGATCCCAACGCTGCTGCTACCCTGAGCGCAAAAATCGATGAATTAAGAGGTTTGAGCGGGGGTCAATGGTTTGATCTCGGTAATAATCGTTATTATCGCGTGGTTGGATACAATTTCGATGATACCAATCCCCCCCCTGACGGTTTGGGTTGGGGAGTTCTCACCCTCGAAGGACTTTCCCTCAGTCCAACAGGAGACCTAAATAACATCGATGGCGACAATGCCGCCTCGCGTAACCGCGTGGTGGTAACTATCCCTATTTTTCCTTCCCTTCCCCTCGCATTTACTCGCACCACGGTTCCCGCTTTGTGGATAAGGGAGGGAGCCACAGAAGATCTAAGTCAAACTAGCCAGATTACGGTCAGCAATCCGAATTATTCTGGCGGTGCTAAATTTCAGGGGGATGTGGTTATGAGCGACACCACGGTGGCGACGGGATTTGTCGAGGAGACAGGAACTTTGCAACCGAACCTAGAATGTCATATTAACCAAAATAATATTCAACAGCCCGAACCCCCCGAACCTGCACCCAATACCCCCTACAAAGCGCAATTTGTCGGTGTCCCTTTCCCCAATTTACCGGAGCCTCCCAACGGTATTACAAACCTAGGAGAACTTACCAGTCCTCTTTTGCCTGCTCAGAAAACTTTTCCCAGACAGGGAGACACACCCACTAATCGCACGATTAACGGTCAAAGCGTACAGGTGTACGAGTATATCGTTGATAATATCAACTTGAGTGGTAACGATAAGATTGCCATTACTCCAGGGCAACGGGTGGTTTTTTATGTTAGAGGTAATATTAACGGTGTCATCGAACACGACTGCAGCAGTGTTAGCCCACCCACGGTTTGTAAACCGGGCAATCTACAAATTTATGCCGATAATGGATTAGATGCCGCCGCGCCGCAAATTTGTCTGAGAGTGGGTCAAAACCAAAGACTAGAAGCGTTTATCTTTGCTCCTGACTATTCCCTCGGTAAAACCGGTAACGGTGACTTCGTCGGTGCCGCCTGGGGTAAGAAGTGGGGGAAAATTTCAACCTGTGCCTCAAATAGCGGCGCAGTTGCTGTGATACAAGGAGTAGAATGGACTGACTTAATCGAAAACCTGAAACCCAATCCCTTAAGCACTTTGCCCCAACTTGGTAAGATTGCCAATTGGTGTGAGGAACCCGTACCGGAGGAGGGTGATACCCCCACGGAGCCATCTAAGTGTGTACCCACTTTCCCAACTCCTTCACCCTCTCCCTCTCCCAGTCCCTAAAAAAGTTTAACTTATCGGGTTGATGAGGGGGGTTGAGGATTTCGGTTCGGGACAGGTTTTATTGGTGAAATCACAGCGATAAATTGCTGGTTTTTGCCAACTGAGGGGAATTTCCAGCAAATCCCTCGAACCGGTCATGGCTTGTCCCAGAAAGAGAGCCAGAGCGATACAATTGAGGATTGTATGGGCAATGCGCCAACGATGGGAACGGTCTTTATAGATATCTTCGACAATGGCCAGAGAGAAAATCATCAGTAATGATGCGGCCATGCCGATATAGTAGTGAGACCAGTACCATTGGTCCGAGAGTCGCCAGACCCCATCCTGAGAACCGATAATAATTAAACCGATGCCAGTCAAGGTGGCAAAAATTCCGCGCCAGAGTGCTTGTCTAGCACGGTAGAGACAGACCAAAGAGGCAATGGTGACAAAAAACATCAAAATCACAAAAAAGGCCTGAAAGGAGTCTAATTTTCCGTCTTTTTGTTTATCGACAAAACCATTAAAACCGTAAACGACCGAGTAAGCTAGTGCTAACAGGTTAACCCCTACCACTGTACCCGTTAACCAGCGGCCTAAACGTAGATGTTCTGGCCCGACCACTGGGGGAATTTTACTTTTATTTCCTGCGTTGCTTTCTAGGCGACGTTGACGGGTTTGCCAAGCAAAGTTAACTACGAGGCCGATAATAGGGAAAACGACCACTATCGCTAGGACAGGATGAATGAGAGCCAGAAAATCGACGAATTGCATATAAATATCCCGAAAATAGTCAGCAGAAAATCTTCAATAGTTGACAAGCTATAGCCTTGTTTTTTTTAGCTTATCGCAGATATCAGGAGGCAAAAGGCAAAAGGCAAAGGGCAAAAGGCAAAAGGCAAAAGGCAAAGGGCAAAAGGCAAAGGGCAAAGGGCAAAGGGCAAAGGGCAAAGGGCAGCTTTATTCTCCCCACACCCCACACCCGTTCGGACCTCGGCGTGAGCTCGGTCGAACGCTGAGCTCACGGCCGAAGCCCACACCCCACACCCGTTCGGCTGAGCTCACGGCCGAAGCCCACACCCCACACCCCCACTTCGGCCTAGGAACCTCTTTGATAATCGGCTAATCTAAAAGCAGCAATCCCTAGATTCAATCCTGACTATGAAACTACAAGAACTTTTAACAACTATTCCTCTGGTTTCCCCGATTTCTTCTCCTATCGCTTCTATTACCGAGATTACAGGAATTTCCACCAATTCCCATGCTTGTCAACCGGGAGATTTATTTATCGGTTTACCCGGTACTCGCGTCGATGGCGGCGAATTTTGGCGTTCCGCTTTGGAAAGCGGGGCCCTAGCGGCGCTTATCTCCCCAGCAGCCGCAGCTAAATTTCCCCCCCCGGAGGATGCTTGCGTAATCGTTGTGGCAGATTTAGTTACTGCCACTGCCGCGATCGCTGCTAAATTCTATCATTATCCGGCCCAAACCCTAAAATTAATCGGTGTGACGGGAACCAACGGCAAAACCACCACCACCCATTTAATTGAATATTTTCTCAGCCAAGCAAACATTCCCACCGCGTTATTCGGGACTCTTTACACCCGTTGGCAAGGATTCCAAGAGACTGCTAATCATACCACCCCTTTCGCTAACGAGTTACAAGCCAGTTTAGCCAAAGCGGTGAGCGCCGGCAATGAAATCGCCGTCATGGAAGTTAGTTCCCATGCACTGGCCCAGGGACGGGTACAGGGTTGTACTTTTCCCGTGACGGTGTTTACCAATCTCACCCGGGACCATCTCGATTATCACCTCGACATGGAGGATTATTTTGCCGCTAAAGCTAAATTATTTAGTCCCGATTATCTGCAAGGTAAGGCGATTATTAACCTTGATGATGCCTATGGTCAACGTTTAGCGGCCTCCCTGTCTCCCCAACAGGTTTTAACCTATAGTGTGTCCGATGCTAATGCCGATTTTTATACTAAAGATTTACACTATCAACCCACGGGAGTGGAAGGGGTGATGGTGACTCCCCAAGGAGAAATAGCCTTTGCTTCTCCTCTGGTGGGTCAATATAATCTGGCTAACCTCTTGGCGGCGGTGGCGGCAGTGTTAGAATGTGGTGTAGATTTAGGGACAGTAATCGGTCAAATTCCCCAGTTTTCAGGAGTACCGGGGCGGATGGAACGGGTTAGCATCGCTCCTGACCAGGATATCAGCGTCATTGTCGATTATGCCCATACTCCCGACAGTTTAGAGAATGTTTTAAAAGCAACACGTCCCTTTATTTCTGGTCGGATGATTTGTGTTTTTGGTTGCGGCGGCGATCGAGATCGGACAAAACGGCCGTTAATGGGGAAAATAGCGGCAGAATTAGCAGATTTAGCCATAGTTACCTCCGATAATCCCCGCACAGAAGCTCCCGAACGAATCCTTGAGGATATTATCGCTGGCATTCCCCCAGAAATTACTGTGCAGGTAATTAGCGATCGCGCTTTGGCCATTGACACGGCTATTCAAGCAGCGCAACCGGGAGACGGAGTAATTATTGCGGGTAAAGGTCACGAAGACTATCAAATTTTGGGGACGGAAAAAATCCATTTCGATGACCGCGAACAGGCCCGGGCCGCTTTAATGAAAGTGAAAAAGTGATTAGGGATGATGAATCATCAAGAAAAGCTAAGATTAGTTGACAATTAGCAGAGGTAGCCAATTTTAAAATCTGTGGTAAGCTAAAAGAGTTTAGGTAAAAATCCCAGTTAGCAAGCAATCGCCATCTTGATAAGTTGCCCCTGCGTTAACTAAGCAATGACAAGAAAAAGCGTTACAGGCGCTTTGAATGTTTCATGGCTCTGGTTTTGGACTTTCGGAGATACCTCCTCTTGAGGGGAATCTCTGAGGGTGCATTTTTGAACTGTCTTAGCAAAAAAGTATCGGTCAACTGGTGACTCTATATGACCTACTGCCTTAATCCTGACTGTCCTCAACCGAAAAACGCCGCAACAGCGTTAATCTGCGAGAGTTGCGGTTCAAAACTGCTTCTGCACAACCGCTATCGAATTCTAGGCATTTTAGGGAAAGGAGGGTTTGGGGCAACCTTTGTCTCATCGGATTTGTCCCTACCAGGTACCCCCCTATGTGTGGTCAAACAACTGCGACCTTGCACTGATGATGCTAGTGTTTTTCAGATGTCCAAGGAACTTTTTGAGCGAGAAGCGGAAACCCTAGGAAAACTGGGAGTTCATCCGCAGGTTCCCCGATTATTAGACTATTTTGAAGATAATCAACAGTTTTATCTAGTTCAGGAATACGTTAAAGGTCATAACCTGTACCAAGAGGTAAAAAAACGCGGACCGTTTAGCGAAGCGGGAGTCAAACAGTTTTTAAGTGAACTTTTGCCGATTTTGAAATATATCCACAAACAAAAGGTAATTCATCGGGATATCAAACCCGCTAACCTAATTCTTCGGCAAACGGATCGAAAATTGGTTCTGATTGACTTTGGGGCTGTCAAAAATCAGGTTAACACTGTTATTGCCAATGTCAATTCTCAAAACGCTTTCACTAATTTTGCCGTGGGTACCCAAGGTTTTGCCCCTCCCGAACAGATGGCCATGCGTCCGGTCTATGCCAGTGATATCTATGCCGTGGGAGTTACCTGTATCTATCTACTCACGGGCAGATCTCCTAAGGCTATCGAAGTTGATGTCAATACAGGTGAATTACTCTGGGAAAAATTAGTCAAGGTGAGTCCCCAGTTTGCTAAAGTCCTGAAAAAAATGCTGGAAGTCTCCGTCCGTCATCGCTACAAATCCGCCCAAGAGGTAATGGATGCTTTAGACATGACTGCTTATGCCGATAGTCTAGCCCAAAGTTTAATCGCGGCTCCAATGGTTACTTCCCCGAAACCACCACAAGATTCAGGTCAAATAGCCACTTCCTTCGTTTCTGGCCCTCTCAACTCTAAATTTCGCCCCAAAAATAAAAATCCAGAGGCCTCTCCAGATAATCTGCCGGGGGCGCAGATGGCCTTTTCAACAACCAATACAAATATACAATCTAAAAATAAAGACCACAGCAGCCCAGATATAACCTCACCGAAGAGAAAACGCCGCTTAGATGAAAAAGCGATTCTCGATGCTTACAATAACGGCCGGCGCAATTTCGCCCAGGAGGAATTATCGAATCTCAATCTGTCTAAAGCACAACTTTTGCGGGTAAATTTCTTTCAATGCAAATTAACAGGAACTAATTTACAAGGGGCGGATCTGTCCAATGCGGATTTGGGCCGGGCTAATCTCAGTCAAGCGATTCTCAAAAATACCAATTTAAATAATGCCTATCTCGGTTATGCAGACCTGGAAGAGTCCGATTTGCGCGGGGCGAATCTCACTGGAGCCAATCTTCGCCA
Organism: Microcystis sp.; assembly: GCF_048564745.1. Taxonomy (NCBI): domain Bacteria; kingdom Bacillati; phylum Cyanobacteriota; class Cyanophyceae; order Chroococcales; family Microcystaceae; genus Microcystis; species Microcystis sp. Next base: position 33,269 of record NZ_JBLZRT010000055.1, on the reverse strand, counting down.
CGCTAATCTTAAAAACGCTAATCTTTGCGGGGCTAATCTCTCTGATGCCCAAGTAAATCCAGAACAAATCGTCCTAGCAAAAACCAATTGGTTAACAGTGATGCCCAATGGTAAACGCGGTTCCTGGTAATCTTTTTTCAGTAAACAGCAATCAGTAATCAGTGAAAAGACAGTAGGAAACTTCGATTTAATACTGTCACTTAAAACTCAAATCTGATAGCTGATAACTTACCCACTGATCACTGATAACTGATCACTGATTTAACCGCGACTTTCCTTAAAGGTTTTGTAGGCGGTTTCGGAGTCGAAAATATGGCAATAATCAACAATTCGTTTCATTAATGGCCAAGAAAACTCAGTTTCTTTTAGGTGACTACCCCAATTTTCTTTGAGACTAGCGTGAACTTTGCGGAGGTTATAGGAAGGAATCGCCGTCGAGATATGATGGGGGATATGGACATTAATATCGTGACAGAGAATTTCTACCCAACGGGGATAGCTACAGTGAACCGTTCCCTCTAGTTGCGCTAAAGCTTGATTCCAGTCTTCGGGATAGGAAAATTGAATATCGGGGTCTGTGTGATGGACAAGGGTAAAGGTACTCATCCAAAAATGATAGACAAACCAAGGCACCACCCAAAATTTAACGAACCCCCAGACACCAGTGTAGAAAATTAGGGTTGGGAAAAAAATAGCGGCAAAAACTAGGACGACAATCATCGAAAAGCGCGCTTTTTCCCGTTCGTTCTCCTTGAATTGTTCGATGTTGAAGTGTAGAATAGCCCAGTGGGCGATCGAACCGAGCCACCAGAAACGTCCGCGAATGCCGCGATAAAAGAGACGCACTAGGGGATTGGCCGAGTTAAAAGCGTCTAGTTCCCATGGATCCCAAGCATTATCTATCGTTACCATGTTAGTTTTAGCATGATGGCGATCATGGAGGAAACGCCAACAGTGGAAGGGATAGATAAGCGGTAAGAGGAAAATATGACCGACAAGATCATTAACCCAGGGTCGATTGGAAAAAGACCGATGACCGCAATCATGGGCGATCACAAAGAATCCCGTTAAAGCTGTACCAGTGAAAATCCAAGCTAAAGGCAGTAAATACCAGGGAGAATAAACTAGCATTGCATAACCCGCAATGACCGCCAAAATATTCGTAATCACACCAAACCAAGCTTTAACTGGGTCTTTCTGGAAATATTCTTTGGGAATGCTTTTAATAATATCTTTCAGTTTAAAGTCTGGCTCGATCGAGGTGATCAACTCCCCATGCAATTTATCCGTCGTTGCCGTCATGAAATCTCCAATTACACTTAGGTGAACCCTTGACAATAAATCAGCTAGGAGGTTTAGCCAAATTCTGCTCTATACCACAAGCCAATTTTTTTGTCAATATATTTTTAACTTTAATTAATAAACTTCCGCGAAGCTTAATAATCCTTTACTTTATATAACATAAGAGGGGATTTTCTGTTTTGGCAAAATTTGACGGCGGGTACATCTCATTTTTGTAAATCTACCAATTGGGATTTTTACGGAGAAACCCCCCTGCTAAAATCGGGCGTTGTTTCTGATTTTACCACTCAATCCCAGCTTTTGGGGGGTTCTACCCCCCAAACCCCCCGTTGGGGGCGTGGCGCGGTCACTGAGCGTGTCGAAGTGCCGCCCCCAAACCCCCCGCGCATTAGTTTTTCGGTGGGATGCTTACACGCAGCTGCTGATACATTTGTTATCATCTAAGAGTCACTGATAATTGCTGATTGTCGGTATTCCTGCAAATCTGCGATGCACTCTTGACGGCTGCCTTTTGCCCTTTGCCTCTTGCCTCCTGCCTTCAAAAACTGATAACTGATAAAAAAACAAATATTGACTATTTTTAGACGTTTTTTAACGACTAGCTGTGTTTTCTAGGGATTTAATCTCCTCCTGTACCTTACGGTGTTCACGATTTAACTGTTTTTTGACTGATTCGGGGAGTTGTTCCTGTTTTTTCAGGGCATTATTAAAGTAATCTAGTGCCAGTTTCAAAGAGCCGGAATTTTTATCCGTATTGCCTTGAATTCTCAGGATTTGACCTTTCAGATACATTAATTCCGGATTATCGGGGGTCGCTTTCAGAGCGTTATCGATAAACCGCAAAGCCTGATCATACTGCTTTAAATCCCGGTAAGCTAGAGCGATACCTCGATCGACCAAGTAATCAGGACTTCCATAAGTTTCTAGCCGTTGAATTGCCTCTTGGGGACTAGAAAAGGGCAGATTAACCGCTAAAATCAAATCCATATAACCCTTTAACAGGTTCAATTCTGGATCCGTAGGATTAGCTTTTTCTGCGGTTTCCAAATACTGAAACACCTGTTGTAATCTGGGGATAGCCGATACTGCTCCTTCGGTTTGAAAAACGTAGGTTCCCTCCAAAAAACTCCCCACCGCGAGATACAAATTTCCCCTTAAGGGGTCGCTGGCCTGCATTTGTTTGGCCGCTGCCTTAGTTTTCTCGGAGTAGGTTTTTAGGGTGTTCCAATCCTGGTCAGTAAAAGCAAGAGAGGCACGCATAGCATGGGACAAAGGTTCTTGGGGTTCCTTTTCCGTGGCCTCAACAATTAATTTTTTTGCCTCTAGATAGTTACCTTGTTTAAAAATAGCGTTAAAAGCGGCCTCGGTCTTATCGCCAATCGGTCGGGGATTGGTTTTGCGGAAAGGATCTCCGGCTAACCCGGGACCAATCCAGTTAACCATTACCATAACAGCCAGCGAAGCACCGATCGCCATTTTTTTCGTTAAACCTAACCTCAGCACCATGGTCAAAAGTCTCCTTGAGCGAATGAAAAAATCTGTCACAATAGAAACGGGTTTCTAGACTTAATTTCCAGTTATTTTCCTGTCAATGCTTTATCTCAAAGATGTGGTTTATCATCCTCCCGCTGCTCTCAATCCCATTTTACAGGGGATTAATCTCGAATTAGCACCCCAAGAATTAGGTCTGATTGTCGGGCCCAGTGGTTCCGGAAAAACGACTCTTTTGGAAATTTTAGCAGGCTTTGCCGATAAAACAGGAGGGACAATTCACTGGCGCGACCAAGAATTAACGGTGCTGCACCTGCAACAATTAGGAGGAATCGTTTTTCAGTTTCCTGAACGTCATTTTTGCGGTAAAACCATCCTTGAGGAGTTGCGTCTCGGTCATCCGGAGATTAAAAGCGATCGCCTAACGGCGGCCTTAAAGGAGGTAGGATTAGAAAACATTCCCCTGGATACTTCTCCCCACAATCTTAGTGGGGGTCAACAGCGTCGTTTATCCCTCGCTGTCCAGTTAATCCGGCAGCCTAATCTGTTACTTCTCGATGAACCTACGGCCGGTTTAGATTGGTCTATGCGTCGTCAATTGGCTAAACTTCTCGCTAGTCTCAAACAACACTGGACTTTATTAGTAGTTAGTCACGATGCTGGGGAATTATTGCCTATTGCTGACCGTCACTGGAAAATTGAACAAGGACATTTGAGGGAAGTAATAAAGTAAAAAAACAGATAGTTGAGGTTTTGGGGTTTTGAGGTTTTGGGGTTTTGGAGTATTAGTTGAAATTTCCCCACTTCCCTATCTCCCCATTCCCCCATCTCCTATCTCCTGACTTGAAAGAGTATGAATTGTCTCCTAGGCACTTCTTAAAACTGGGGAACAGGCGTTCGTTATGTATGTATTATACATATAGGTTATGTATATATTGATTGTATATATAAGCTTGGGCATAATATAGTTAGTTATAAATAGTTGACTAGACAAAAAATGTCCATATAATGAATGGTTATGCGGTAACTCTCGCTGAATAAGGATAATGAGTATTAAGTTAAATATCGGGATATTATTTTTTGGGGTTTTCTTGTGGGGAGAGGCGGTTAAGGCACAGCTAGTCCCCACTAAGGGTTTATCTCCCTATGGTGAATATCGTCAAGAAATTCTCAATTTAGGTTGGAAGCCAAAACCAAGTATTGTTCCAGATTATGTACCAGGTTGGCCTGAAATTATTTGTGGAAACAGATTATGTAGTGCTACCTTTATTTCTCCCAATGGGAAACAAATTTTAACTTTATCTGTTTGGTTTGATGTTAAGCCTGGATACATAAATTATTATGTGGCTCCAGATTTTGATATTGTTGAAGTTGAGCAATCAATCCAATAGACCTCGACCTAATTTAACTTAGTGCGATCACCAATCTCTTAGGTGGGGTACTCGGAACGAAACCCAACATCATTTTTAGCCTTGATTGTAAATTCTAGATAGTTTAATCGATCGCCCCTTAAGAAAATGGCAATACAAACAACCTTTGCAGAGATTTTAGAAGCAGCCGAGCAACTTCCCCTTGAAGATCAAGAAAATCTCATTCATATTTTACAGAATCGTCTTCGAGATCAAAAAAGAACAGAGTTGGTTAGAGATGTTCAAGAAGCTCAACAAGAATTTGCACAAGGTCAATGTCAACCCCTGACACCTGAACAAATCATGGAGGAAATCCTTTCGTGAATTTTGTTTTATTACGCTCCAATATATTTATTAGAAATGCTCGAAAAATTGTCAAAAAAAAGCCTTTTTTAGCTCAAAATATCCGAGAAACTTTAGCTTTATTATCCGTAGATCCATTTCAACCTCGATTAAGAACACACAAATTAAAAGGGGAGCTTAAAGATTCTTATGCTTGTAGTGTCGGCTATGATTTAAGAATTGTCTTTAAATTCGTTGAATATGAGCAGAAACAGGCAATTCTTTTAGAGTCAATTGGGACTCACGATGAAGTTTATTAGGCTCTTCGGTTTGTGTTATGCAATGGACGAGGGTTATAAGGGATGGAACCCTTATAGAGAAAGGCATTTAGCGATTTTTGTCAATTGTTTTTGATCTAGAGCGAACTAATCAATTAAATCTTTTGCCAGATAAGGATTTAGTCGATTTATGCTACCCTATCGAACCATACCAAGTAACGAAGAACCCTCCAATTATAGGTTCGATCGTTATCTCCCCCCAGGGTGCGGTTAGCTTATTGGGAACCATGGTCGATATATTGTGCTAAATCTAGATCAGAATCGGTGATAGCCATTATCTACGCCTTAATATAGTCAATCGATCGCTATTTTCTCATTTTATGGAAATCGCACAGCAAAGTCATGTCTCACTTTTTATGGAAATCGCACAGCAAAGTCATGTCTCGTTAACCGAGAAATTCAGAGACTAGCAAAAATCCAGTAACCTAGGAAGAAACCGTCACAAGTGAAGACTAGGAGACAATAGACCTATGTTAGAAGCCTATCACCGACACGTTGCCGAGCGAGCGAAGGTATCCCTCCCCTTCCCCTCAATGCCCAACAAACGGCGGAATTATGCGAAATACTCAAAAATCCGCCCGAAGAACTCAAGGGAGAATTGCTGACCCTTAACGAGGTTTTGGAATTATCCGACACCAATCCCTATGCTAAACAGGTTATCGATGCTTGGGCTAATGGCGCTTGGTTTATCGCTAAACCGAAACTTGCTAACCGGCCCGATATTCCCCTCCATGCTTTGGTATGTTAGAAACCGGTGTTGTCAAATCAGAATATGAAGAATGAATTGCTACACAACGAAAGCCCTGCTCTTACCCAAAAATGTTATCACCCATGAACACTTTTAATGAATTAGAAGAACTGGAAGCTTTTCAGCGCCGTTTAGAGTCTGCTCGTCTGCGTCGTCGTCAGTTGGAAGAGCAGCGCAGACAACTGGAGAATGAATATACTTCCTACGATACACCAGAAAAACTGAAAGGACTGGCAGAAATTGCCGAGACAGCTACTGAATCACCGACTTTTAAGGCAAAATTTTGTCATTTTTATCATCGAAGAGCGACGAGAACGACAGCAGATATAGTGGAAGGGGTGATCGGAATTACCTTTGGCAGCAATATCCCCTTAGCGATCGTAGCCCTAATTATTATTAAACTCTTAAGGATGCTTCTGGAAAACCGTCTTGATGATTATTGCGCTCAGTTTGGAGAAACCGAAACAGAATCAAGATAAAAAACCCTAAGATGTTTCATTAACAGATATTTCAGCTTTTTTGAGCGCAATTTGCCATTCTAAGTCAGCTATTTCTCGATCGAGTTCGGCAATTTCACTATTAACTTGCTTTAAATCGGCGATAATTTCTTGTTTACTGCGTTTTCTACCGTAGATAGCCAGTTCATCCTCTTGTAATTTCTCAAGGATAGAGTCTAGGGAAGCGGTTAAATCGGCCGAGGGACTATCCATAATACCTAAACGCATTAAGACCTGTACCGCTTTGAGAACGTCTTGCTGATAAGCTTCTCTAGAGGGGTAATCTTGGGGGTTTTTGAGATTTAAAGCGTCAATGATATTCATATTCCATCTTATGAAGGTTAAATGCGAAACTGTGATTATGTCACACTTAATATACCTCAAGTTTCTGAGAAATTCCCTAACAGGGATTGCAACATCTTTTATTCTAGAGTAGAAATGCTCGACCGAGAAAATATTGATAAAGTATTGATAGGAGACTAGGAAAAATTCAACTATAAGAGGATTGTCAGTGATGACAGCAGTTACCGAGAATGATCTGAAAAGGTTAGAAGATTTAATCGTTAGCGGACAGAAAGCGATCGAATCCCGACTGACAGCGATCGAGTCCCGACTGACAAACCTAGAAAATGGACAGAAGGCGATCGAAAACAGTTTAGGAGAAATTAAAGGGGATATTAAGGCCTTAGATGCCAAAGTTACGCGACTAGAAAAACGGGTTGACGATCTCAACGCACGAGTCAACATTACCACCATTGGATTCCTTAGCATTGTCGGCATTTTGGTGACAGGAATGCTGACTATTGCCAGCAAAACAGTCTTTTTCCCCTAGTCCCTAGAATGATACTAAATCCTGTGTAAAAGGGATGGGAGAGTAGGTGAGTGCCAGAGCGGGGAAAAACAATCGATAACTTGGCAGTTAATCACACTATTAAAAACGGATTTGGGGTAAGACGGCCTAAATAAGTCAGTATATGCTTCTGCTCGCTGTCTATCCCGGGGAGAAATCCCTGTGGCGTTTCTCCAGTGCGAAATCTGGGCTAAAAATTGGCCTAGTCAGGAAATCTTGATCTTAAATTCCCCAAAAATTGCGCTAGGATCGGCTCAATAGCACAGGAAAGGCGATCGAGTGGGATAACCGATCCTGTGGCTTGAGAAGGTGACTGTATAATTGTTAGAGTGTCAATAGATCAATTCCAGAGGAATCATGAGCAATATCCAAGATAAAATTCAAGAAGAGCTAGAAAACGCCAGAACCGTCTGTAGTACGGAAGGTGCCACCTCTGGCGAATGCGCCGCCGCTTGGGATGCGGTGGAAGAATTACAAGCAGAAGCCGCTCACCAACGTCAAGACCACCCCCAAAAAACCTACTTCGAACAGTATTGTGATGCTAATCCCGATGCCGCCGAGTGTCGCGTTTATGACGATTAATGGAGTCGGGCAGCGGTTTTTTCTCTCCTCACAGTAGAATCCTCGCTTTAGGGCGGTCTCAGCTATAAAGAGATCGCCCCTCGTTTTTTTGTTTGTTAGTCAAGCTGTGGCCGATTTTGGCTCCCGCACCGGAAGACAGTAAAATGGTGACAGTGTAATTATGTCTAAATAGTTTATGAATCAACTTTGGTTTCGTCCTCTCGTTTGGATAGATTATCGTTTAGCCGTCCTATTTACGGTGATTATTCCGGCAATTTTGTTAATTTGGTCTTTATTTGCAAAAATCGAATCATTACAGAAATTGTTGATTATCTATTGGCGAGTGGCTAGTCTTTTGTTAATTACCGTATATTTAATGATTGCTTCCTGGCCGATTGGTTTTGTCACCAGTTTTTTAGCTAAGATTTTAATCCCGATTTCTCTCTGGTTTTGGGTGGATATTAACGATGAAATTAAAGATTTACCCGCTAGTCCGATTAAATTTGTCACCACTGCTTGGCGCTGGGCAGTAACTATCTATTCTCCTCTGGGCGCGATTTCTACCTTACCTTTTCTCTCCTGTGCTATGTCAGGGGAATTGCTAAATTCTCCCTATTGTCAGGTTTGGCAGGAAGCACCCTGGCAGTTTCGCGAGATTTTTCATTCAGAAGCTACCGCTAATGTTTTAGGCTTTTTTGGTTTGGTTGGTCTCTCTTTTTATACTCTCTATTTTGCCCATTTTCTTCTTATTCGCCTTGGCAAACAGGGACGTTCAGCTTTACAACAGTAAGTCTTTAGCTATCGATAATTAGCCATTTTTCTATGAATATTGGTAAACAACTCGAACAATACACCCTCAAAAATACCCAAGAGGTTTTATTAGTGACTATTGCTGTGGATGGGGAGGAGGAAGAAATCTCTATTTTCAAGGGTTTTTCTAGTTCCCTTACCCGCAGCACCCCCTACGATCCCGATATTCCGCTCATTCCTGAAATGGCGACAATTATTAGGATAGATCGTCTTGCTAGTCCCTATCATCCTCTTAATCCTCGCTATATTCAAGAAAATCTTACTTTAGAGGAAATGCAGTCTTTACTGATTAATTAAACCAGTAATTTTACTTGAATAGCATCAGCTTACTGGCGATCAATTTAACAGCTTTTATTGAGTATCCAGAAACTTTGTCTATCTAGACAAGAGGTAAATTTTGCGGCATTTTAGTGGTAAGATTACCAGGGAATGATAATCTCTGCCAGTATTCAAGCTGTCAAAGTGGATTTCATCCTCGGTATCGATCGAGAACAATCAAAAAACTGGAGAATAATCTGGAGAATCTATGCAACTTAAACAATCTAACCAAGAACTGTTACAAATTGAGTATTTAGCCACCGCTGCTACGGGACAAAATATAGTTAAAGATGATGGCAAAGATGTGATTGAAGGATTAACTAAAACCCCCAAAAGTTTACCATCTAAATATTTTTATGATCGGCAAGGTTCGCAACTTTTTGAAGCAATCTGTCAATTGCCAGAATACTATCCCACTAGGACAGAAGCGGCTATTCTCCAAGAATATGCTCAAGAAATTGTCGCTTATACAGGAGCCTGCGAATTGATAGAATTAGGTAGTGGTAGTTCCACTAAAACTCGTCTGTTATTGGACGCTTATTATCAACAGCAAAAATCCTCTAAATATGTACCTATCGATGTTAGTGAAACTATTCTCAAAGCTAGTGCCATAGAATTACAAAAAGAATATCCTAATTTACCCATTCAGGGGTTAATTGGAACCTATGAACAGGCCCTAGCCTATTGTCAAACCCCTTCCTATAATACCAGAATGATTTTTTTCTTGGGAAGTTCGATCGGTAATTTTTCTGCGGCTGAATGTGATAAATTCTTAGAAAAAATTGCCACTGTCCTAAAAGCTGGAGATTATTTTTTATTAGGGATTGATCTGCAAAAACCGGTGGCAATTTTAGAAGCAGCTTATAATGATTCTCAAGGGGTGACGGCCGCTTTTAATTTAAATATGCTTTCCCATTTAAATTGGCGTTTTCAAGCTGATTTTAATCTTGATTTATTTAGTCATCAAGCTATCTATAATCAAGAGCAATCTCAAATTGAAATGTATTTAATTTGTCAAAAAACTCACCCTGTTCACCTTAAAAAACTCGATTTAACAGTTAATTTTGAAGCGTCGGAAAGTATTTTAACAGAAATCTCCCGTAAATTCAACCTAGAAACTATGCAAAAAGACCTAGAATCAAAGGGATTAAACCCGCTCAAGGTTTTCACCGATCCTGAAAATTTATTTGGGTTAATTCTCTGTCAGTTATCCCTGTAATTAACGAAAACATTATCATCAGTAATAGAGGCACAAAAACATGGAAAAGATTCAAGCACAGGCTCCTATCTCTCTAAGTAACTGTAGTCGAGAAAATATACTGGACTATTTTGAAAATGCTTGGCAATTAGAAGATATGCTGTTAAAAAGCATCATCAAAGAAGAAGCTTTTTATTGTAACCCTGACGATTTAAGAAATCCCCTAATTTTTTATTTAGGTCATGCTGCCGCTTTTTATCTGAATAAATTGCAGCTGGTTAACCTATTAAAAAAAAGCCCTAATCCTGACTATGAATTATTGTTTGGAGTGGGAGTAGATCCGGCAACTCCCGCAGAATTAAACTCTGCTATCGCTCAGATTCAGTGGCCTAGGGTGGATAAAGTTTGGGAATATCGGCAACAAGTCTATGAAATTGTGGTCGAAATAATTAAAAATACCCCCCTTAATCTTCCTATTCATCCGCAGCATTCTCTCTGGGCATTAATGATGGGAATTGAGCATCAGCGTGTTCACTTTGAAACATCTTCAATGTTACTCAGACAACTGCCCTTAGATTGTCTGCAACGTCCTCAAGGTTGGCATTATGCCCCTTCTTTTGGTCAAGCTTATCCTAATCAAATGGTGAAGGTTTCTGGGGGAATAGTGGAAATTGGTAAACCCCAAGATTCTCCTATTTATGGTTGGGATAATGAGTATGGTTATCGTCAAGTTCAAGTTAACAATTTTCTGGTGAGTAAATATATGATTACCAACGGAGAATTTAAAGAATTTGTCGATAATGGTGGTTACGAAAATCCCAGTTATTGGGATGAGGAAGCTTGGCAATGGAAAAATCATTATCGAGTCAAATATCCTAAATTTTGGCTGGTAGATGAGGGAGGAAATTATCAATATCGAGCCATGTTTGATGTTCTCGATTTACCTCTGGATTGGCCGGTAGAAGTGAACTATTATGAAGCGATCGCCTACTGTCGTTTTCAAGGTCAAGGAATACGTTTAATGACCGAAGCTGAGTGGAATTTAGTCACCTATGGCAGTCAAAAAAATCGATGTTATATCCTAGAAAACGATAACTTTGATGACTATAACCTCAATTTAAAATTCTGTTCTCCCACTCCCGTGGGAATGTTAAAAAATACGGGCAATAACTCAGAAATTTATGACTTACGCGGTAACGTCTGGGAATGGCTAGAAGATGATTTTAATCCCTTAACTGACTTTCAACCCCATTACCTCTATGCTGACAATTCCACTCCTTTCTTTAATAGTCAACATAAAATGATGTTAGGAGGAGCTTGGGTGACTAACGGCACAGAAATCCTACCCTACTATCGCAATTGGTTTCGCCGGAATTTTTATCAACACGCTGGTTTTAGAATCGCGCAAAGTCTTTAGGTGGGGTGTGGGGTGTGGGCTTCGGCCGTGAGCTCAGCCGAACGGGTGTAGGGTGTGGGGTGTGGGGTTTTACCGATTTTGAGGGGGTCAATTACCTAATTTTCAGGGAAAAAGTGCCTAAAATTTCCCTGTGATTACTCTAAGAGTCGGCACTTTTTGATGTCAAAAAAGCCTAAATATATTATCCAACAAGGTTTTTAGATTTATTCTGCAAACTTTAGGTAATTGCCAATTTAAAAAAGAATTCCTGGAACAGTCGCCCCTCGATCGCTACAATAGAACCTAATAGAATGCGGATAAACTCGATCGCCATGAATCAACCTGCAATTTTTCATCTCGCTATTCCGATCACCGATGTGTCCACCGCTAAAAGCTTTTACTGTGATGGTTTAGGTTGTTTAGCGGGAAGGGAAACCGAGAAAGCGATTATCTTAAATTTCTATGGTCATCAGGTAGTCGCTCACGTCACGGAAATGCCTCTTACTCACCAAAATAGCATTTATCCTCGCCATTTTGGTCTAATTCTGCCAGATGCCAGCGATTGGGACAATCTTCTCGCACAAGCACGAGTCAATCAACTCAAATTTTATCTAGAACCAAAAACTCGATTTGCTGGGGAGATAACCGAACATAAAACCTTTTTTCTGGAAGATCCTTTCTATAATCTCCTCGAATTTAAACATTATCGCCACTACGAAGCTATTTTTGCCAGTCGGCAATTAACAGCGATCGGCGATCGAGCTTAAAATAAACAACAGGTGACTTTTTTGTCAGGGGAACTTCCCTCAGATTTTCTCATCAAAACCCAAAAAACCTTGGCTGGCAATGATCAATTCTTAGGAAATCTATGAAAAAACTTTTATTGTTAACCCTATTCATTATCGGTCTAGGATTTGCTCTCTTTAACTTTACTGGATTAGCAAATCGGGGCGAATATCAATCAATTTTGATCGACTTTAAGGACGATGTACCCGTCAGCGTCCTCGATGAGCAGTTAAATGCTATCAACAAAAAAGCGGGAAAAACCACCAGTTTAAATAGTATTTTTTCCATCGATGAACATCTTTACACCGTGGCAGGAGATAGCAAACTTCTGAAAACTCTCCGCAATTCCGACCTAAAAAAATACACTGAATCGATCGAACCCGATTATATTTATCATGCTTTTATCGCCCCTAACGACCCCGACTATAGCAAACAGTGGAACCTGCGAGGAATTAACATCGAACGCGCTTGGGAAGAAAATCATGGTGAAGGGATCACCGTCGCCGTTATTGATACAGGAGTATCAAAAGTTCCCGATCTGCGAGAAACCGAGTTTGTGGAAGGCTACGACTTCGTCAACGATCGCAGCAATGCCGAGGACGATAACGGTCACGGAACCCATGTAGCGGGAACAATTGCCCAATCGACCAATAATAACTACGGGGTGGCCGGCATCGCCTACAAAGCCAAAATTATGCCCCTCAAGGTGCTTTCCGGGACGGGTGGGGGAAGTGTGGGAGATATTGCCGAAGCGATCCGTTTTGCCGTCGATAATAAAGCCGATGTCATCAATATGAGTTTAGGGGGTGGAGGTGAAACCCAAGTAATGAAAGAGGCGATCGAATATGCCTATAGTAAAGGTGTGGTAATCGTCGCTGCTGCCGGTAATGCCGATGATAATTCCGCCGCCTATCCTGCCCGTTTTCCCCACGTTATCGGCGTTTCTGCGGTAGATGCCTCCGGAAATAAGGCCCCCTATTCTAATTTCGGAGCCGGAATCGATATTGCTGCCCCAGGCGGCTCCGATACGGGTAAAATTATCCAAGAAACCATCGATCCCGCTAAGGGGGGGGAACCGGCGTTCCTCGGTTTTCAGGGAACCAGCATGGCAGCCCCTCACGTTGCTGGGGTGGTAGCTTTAATCAAAGCTGCGGGAATTAAAGAACCCAGTGCAGTTTTAGAGGTTTTGCAACAGTCAGCCCGTAAGATCAATGATGATCCCTTTAATCATTTTGGGGCCGGACAATTAGACGCGGGCAATGCCCTACAATTGGCCCTAAAAGGACAGATTACTTTCCGGGATTTTTGGCGTTGGTTGCGCGATAACGGTTATCTCAATCCCCGTTTCTGGATTGATGGCGGCGCGGTGGCGGTTTTGCCCAAAATGGCCATGGTTTTGGGTTCTTATCTTCTTGCTTGGTGGCTAAGAAGTTATTTTCCCTTCTCCTGGAACGGATTTTTGAATGCTGGTCTAATTTTTGGCAGTTCTGGCTTATTTTTCCTCAGAGGTCTTTATATCTTCGATTTACCCCAATGGCCTTTCCGAGTCATGGGGAGTTCTCTTTCCGACCTAGGAGGCGTTATTCAGGGAAGTTCTGCCCTTAATCCGCTTTTTGCCAGTGTTATCCTGCCTTTTGTCCTGATTGCCCTGCTTTTAGGTCATCCCCGTGCAAAATGGTTGGCGGTGGGGGTTAGTTTAGCCATGGCGGTGAGTTTAGGTATCAGTGCTGTTATCGATCCTACTCTGATCTGGTTAGGTTCCGGTAGAATCGCTCAGGCATTTTTGGGCGTAAATGCGCTTTTATGTCTCGGTTTAGGTTATTTAGCCCTAAAAAGTGCTACTTCCTCCCGATACGCTTAAACAGGGGTTACAATGGGACAACAAAGGTGATTTACCGATAAAAACCTCTTTGGTTTTGGTATCTTCCTTTTGTTTTGCATTGAGTTCTCCTACAACAGCAGCCTCGGACATTAACCGAGGTTTTTTCTTTATGGTGTATCTTAGTTTCTAAGGGTTTTTTGGGAATCCTCAATGCCTATGCCGAAAGTTTTCGCCAATATCCCCTCGAATCATCCAGCTTATCTATTTCTTGTCTAAGGTGTCTATCGTGTCAAATCATAAAATTCTCGTTATCGATGACAGTAAAGTGATTAGGATGCGCGTTCGCGATATGTTACCAGAGGGTAACTTTGAATTTCTCGAAGCTAAAGACGGATTAGAGGGCTATAATCTCATTCGTACCGAAAACCCGAATTTGATTATTTTGGACTTCCTTCTCCCAAAAATGAGCGGTTGGGAGGTGTTTCAGCAAATCCAAAGCGAAGATAATCTCAAAAGTATTCCCCTAGTGTTGATGTCGGGACGGAAAGAGGAGCTAGTAGAGAAAATACCCGAACCTTTCCAGTATTTTGCCTTTATTGAGAAGCCTTTCGACCAAAAACAATTGATACAAGCGATTAAAGAAGCGATAGCCAAGGCAAAACAGTATTCTCCCAAACCAAAAGTTTCTAGCCGGAAACTAGAGGAACTCACTGGGGATTATAGCACCGATATTCAGAATCTCCATGCCCAAATTGCCCAAATGCAAACAGAAATGGAAACTATCAAGAAACAAATGTCTCAATTAGTGGCTTTTATTAAGAAAAAACTGGACTAGAACTATTCATCCCGATCTTTGGTGACTTGGGCAAGCAGTAATCCTTATCCGGTGTCGCTAATCTCTGGCTAATCTCCTATCCCTTTTCAACAAGATTTAGTATAATATGAAGTGGTATTTATTTAGTGAGTGACTAAGAAGTTATTAATTCACTGATAACTAATTATGAATTGGCAAGAAATAGCAGGTAATTGGGTTTTTCTCCCCCGTCGTCCCCGGGGTATCATTCACTTTTTAGGGGGGGCATTTGTAGCGGCGGCCCCGAATATTACCTATCGTTGGTTATTAGAAAGTCTTGGTAATTCAGGATATGCTATTGTCGCTACTCCCTTTGTTAATACCCTCGATCACAAATCGATCGCCCGCACAGTTTTAAACCGTTTTGATAATATTATTGAACGTCTGCGCTGGAATCATAGTCTGCCCCAAGGTTATCTCCCCATCTACGGATTGGGTCATAGTATGGGTTGTAAACTGCATTTATTAATCGGTAGTCTCTACGAAGTGGAACGGGCGGGAAATATCCTCATTTCCTTTAATAATTATCCCATTCGTCGGGCTATTCCCTTTATCGAACCTTTACAAATTGACACCACTTTTAACCTCGAATTTACCCCTTCCCCCGAAGAAACAAACGAGTTAATTTTCCAAGATTATGCCATTCGTCGCAATCTTTTAATCCGTTTTCAAGACGACACGATCGATCAATCGCTGGTATTAAATCCCCTGCTAAAAAAACGTTTTAATGATTTAATTGCCCTGCGAACTCTCCCGGGTAATCATCTCACTCCCTTGAGTCAAGATGTCAGTTGGCAAACCGGAGAAGTATTTACTCCCCTCGATGCGATCGGCCAATGGTTAAAACAGGGACTTGCCCGGGATAATTCCCGTCTCAAAGATGAGATTCTCCAGTGGTTAAATCCCGTCCTTCCAGCCTCTCGTTAGCTTTCCTCTAGATTAATCCCCAGGGCCTGTAATTGCGCCTCTAAGCGGGCTAATTTTGCCTCAGCTTCCCGGGCCCGTTGCCGTTCCTGTTGGGCTTGCTGTTCGGCGGTCATGGCCCTTTGTTCGGCTAATTCAGCTTTTTGCTTGATTTCTAGGGTGGTCAAAAACCGGGAGCCATCGGGATAAAAAATAGCTAACTGGGGACTCTCCAGTTGAAAACGAATCTGTAGAAGCGGACTCTGCCAATTATCGATCGCGGCAATCATCTCCAATTGATCACCCCTGCGCCACCAACCCTGTAGATAATTAGCATCGGGATCGTAGAGATAATATTCTTCTACGCCAAAACGCTGATAAAATTGCCATTTTCGGCGCATTTCCGCTTTAGTGTTGCCCGGAGAGAGAATTTCAAAGACCACCTGCGGCGCAATCTGGTTTTCTAACCATTGCTTATAGGAACCTCGATCGCCCTTGGGTCTGCCAAACACCACCATAGCATCCGGCGCTTGACAGGTTTTATTATCCCCCTCGACCGGATACCACAACAAATCGCCGGCGATAAACACATGGTCATTCTCTGCGAATAAACATTCGAGATTTTCCTTAATCGTCACAATCCAGCGAAATTGTTTGGTATTATCGGCCATCGGTTTACCATCACTATCGGCATAGATAATCTCCGACTCAGAGAAAGATTGGGCTTTTACCATCGTTCTACTCCCTAGCGTACTAACTATTTAGTATAATATTAAATTCCCTGACGAAAGAGGGCAAAAGCCGAGGTATAACCGTGTAAAAAAGTACGACCGGCCACCGGCCCGATTTCTCCGTTGCAAAAGAAACCGGCGAGGGGAACATTGGCGAAATAACGCTGAAAAAGACCCGAATCAAAGTCCGGTTTTTCGTAGAGATTTTCCCCGCGGCCGAGACAGGAAAAGATTAAAGCACCTAGTACCTCTGAACTGTCGGGTTTTTCTCGGGGAAAAGCTTGCAGAAGTAATTCTAAATCTAGAGCGGAAGTGTCGGCATCGCGCAGGTGAAATTGTACCCGCTGCCCCGGACGAACTCGATCGCCAATTGCGATCGCACCTTGGCGAGGATCTACTCCCAAAACATTGCGAATTAAGAAATCTCCGGCCCGCAACTGCATTTTAAACTCATCCCTAGCAATACCGATAAAAAGGGAGTGTTGCGCTAATTCTCGGTCTTTTTCGCTCAAGGAGGCAATTAAATCCCGCAGTAGATTTAAAGGTGGTTGCGAAGTCCCATCGGCCCCTTTACCGGTCATGGAGATGATAATATTTCGTTCTCCCTCACTCACCTGATAAATCGGTCCGATGGGACGACAACCCTGGGCGACGATAGTTTCGACGATAATATTGCCAGAAAGGGCGATTCCTACGGTTCCCTGACGATAGAGATAGCTATTACGCGGTTTTTGTTGATCGTGGTAGAATAGACCCCCAGAACGTTCGATCATGCCACCACTGACTAAACCGCCGATTTTGGCCGAACCGGGGTAGGCAAAATCCAAACCCTCTAACAGATCATTGATGCGACTGGAAAAAGGATCGGCTAAAAGGATAAATTGGGGATTTTTGGCCGCTTCTACCCCTAATAATTCTGTCCAACTAGAGGGGGAACTGTCGAGATCGGGCATTTCCGCCGCTTCGATATAGAAGGGCTGCACTTCCACATTAGGCAAATGGGCGACGGTGAGACTTAAAGCCGGACTCGCTTCGATTTCTCGCGCTTTTTCCCTGTCACCCATGCCGACAATCCCCGCCCCACCGCAGCCGATCAGCACAGGAACAGGGAGTTTATCCAAGATTAAGGGAACTAAACGGGGATAGTCGCTGGCATAGGCAGAAGAAATAAAAATTATGGCTAGATCTGCCGATCCAACTAACTTATCTGTCACTTTTTCCACTACTTCCGTCACCGCCGCTTCTAGGGAGGGACGGGTTGACAGGGCATTAATCCACTCGATGCGATCGCTCATGTTTCTTGACCCCAAATTTGGTCTCAATGGTCAAAGATGATCATCTTAACAATAAATTAACCTAAAAATCCTATCCGCGCCCCTAGATGGCGCAATAAATTGTAGAATTGTCATGACGTGAGCCAATAAGGCCGCAAGGGATTGTCAGTTATTTTAATCATATTTAATCTTAAAATAGAGAATTGTCCCCGCTAAGATAAAAGTAACAAAATTAGCAATAATAATCGGTTTACTGTTCATATAAAGGCCGTAGATGAGCCAAAGAAAAACCCCCAGACAAAAGCAAATAAACATAGTTAAGGACAAGTCCTTAGCCGAACGATAACGCCAAGTTTTAATCACTTGGGGTAAAAAGGAGACAGTGGTTAATATTCCCGCCACGATCCCGATTAGTTCAATAATATTCACCGATTATCCTCTTGGCTCAGTTTCTCTCATTTTAAACTGTTGACTATCTAAATTGCTGGTTAAGACGGATCTCTGGACATCATCGGGTAAAGTGTTGGTAAATGTGACATTTTTTCCCATTGTTTCTATTGAGCGATTACTATCACCGAAGTGCCGATTTGTACCTTTTCAAATAAAGCCTTTATATCTCGATCGCGCATCCTGACGCAACCGTGGGAGACGGCCTGGCCGATGAGATTTTCTTGCGGTGTACCGTGAAAACCGATAAAATTCGCGCCATCGGTCCAAAATCCAATCCAACGGGCCCCTAAGGGGTTGTTTTTTCCCGATGGCACCAGTTGACCAGTGAAAGGATGTTCCCAGACTGGTTCCCGCACCATCTGAATCACCCTAAATTGTCCCGTCGGGGTTTCCCAACCCCGACGACCGATCGCCACTGGGTAAGAAGCAATTATTTTCTGTCCTTGGTAAACAAAAACCCGTCTTTTTTTTAAATTCAGCAGCAAACGGGTTTCCGTTCGAGTTACCGTGGTTGCGGGAAGGGAATTGCCCAGACTAACGGGGGGATTGAGGAAAAATTCCCCTATTCCTAGACATAAACAGAGAATTGGCAGAAAAACTCGCATCTGATACCAGCAAAGTCAAGATTTTTTATCCGTATTCTAATCTGATTGTGAAGATGTCAAACCAAAGTCGATCGGAGGACCTTGAGAGGGAAGGATAAAATCGCCGTCGAGTTAGGCTAATTCGGTTACACTAATCCATAGCTAGAATATTAACTTTTGTAACTATGACCGCCGCTATTGCTCTCGATCGCGTTTCTAAAATCTATAATAATCTCCCGGTAGTTAACGAGCTTTCCTTTGCTATCGAAAAAGGGGAAATCTTTGGTTTACTCGGTCCCAACGGTGCGGGAAAATCGACGACAATCCGCATGATTATCACCCTAACCGAAGCAAGTCAAGGAGAAATCGCAGTGGCGGGGTATGATGTGAAAAAATACCGCGATCAGGTGAAAAGAAATATAGGGGTAGTCTTGCAACAGATTAGCGTTGATGGGGAATTAACCGTCTGGGAAAATATGGAATTTCACGGCCGGATGCACCATATCCCCAATCCCCAGAGACAGGAATTAATTGATCGCTATTTAGATTATGTCAGTTTAAGCGATCGAAAATCTGCCCTTGCCAAAACTCTTTCCGGAGGAATGAAACGACGTTTACAGATTGCTCGCGCTCTTCTTCACGAACCAAAAATCCTCTTTCTCGATGAACCGACTGTGGGTTTAGATCCCCAAAATCGTCGTCGTTTGTGGGAAGTAATTCGGGATTTAAACCGGCAAGGAATGACAATTTTGTTAACCACTCACTACATGGAAGAAGTGGAATTTCTCTGTCAGGATAACGCCGCAGGAAAACCGGGCAGAATTGGCATTATGGATGCGGGCAAATTAATCGAATTAGGAACTCTAACGGATTTTCGTGCTAAGTATGGTGAGGGTTTAGTTATCAAACAAGTTGGCGATAAAATCGATTATAAATTCTTCCCCACCGTGGCTGATGCTAATGCCTATCTCGACACTTTGAGCGATAAAACTGGAGTAATGTGTCGCCCTTCCAACCTCGAAGATATCTTTGTGGAACTGACGGGACATCAATTAGATTAAATTCTTGGTTTGGCCGTTAGGAAGTTGTTCAGTTATCGGTTTTTGACTCCAGTTTTTCTGAGATTAGCTCTGTTTAAATCGGCATTTCTTGGCTTTGATCTGGTGTCAATTTTATGGGGCAACCTGATAAGCTAAGACACATTTTAACTGCCTATCCTTAGATTAGCTGAATTTCCCCCAATCCCTTTACTGTTGCCTCTTGCCTCATCTCAACAAGCAATTTAAATACTTAACAGCTTAGAGTCTAGGTCAATTAGCTGAGGCTGTCCCTAAAAACCGAATTCAACCCTAAAAAAAGATGCTTTTAGCAATTTTTAAGCTTTTTGAGCCAGATAAATCGACCAAGAAGGGAACTTTTTCTGGAGAGGGAGAGTCGTCGGGGACTGGATAAAAACTAGAGTACTCCCTCGATCGATAGACAAAATTGACGGTAATCGTTTAGAATAAGGCACTGAATACTGACGAGATGACAATTATCCCTATGACCGATCTCCAAGCAAAAACTAGATGGTCAACAGCGCGGCGATATTACGAATTGCTTAGTGTTTTAGTGGAACGTAATCTCAAGGGACGCTATCGGGGTTCTTTTCTGGGGGTTTACTGGTCCTTGTTAAATCCCGTGATTATGACGGCACTATACACGGCAATTTTCGGCACGGTTTTCGCCTCTTATTTTGATAATTCTCTAGTTAACTATGTCCTAGCGGCTTTCACTGGTTTAGTAGTAATAAATTTCTTTAATGCTTCCACTAACCAAGCTTTACCTAGTATCGTTGGTAATGGCAGTATTTTAAATAAAATTCGTCTGCCGGTTAGCATTTTTCCCGTTTCGATGGTAGTGGCAAATATTTTTCAATTTGCTATTAGTATCTTTCCCCTTTTGGCCATAGTAACTCTCTGGAAGTCTCAAAGTTTACTTAATGTAATTGCTCTGATTTTTCCCGTGATCGGTCTTTCTCTGGTTTGCACGGGAGTGGGTTTCTTTGTTAGTACCCTCTACGTTTTCTTCAGAGACTTACCCTATTTTTACGAAATTGTTTGTTTTGTCGCTTGGATTAGCAGCCCGATTTTCTATCCTCCAGAAATTATTCCTCCCTCCGTACAACCATTCCTGATATTAAACCCATTATTACCAGTAATCGAAAGTATTCGCCAATTGTCCCTTTCCCCCGGATTACCGGATTTTAGTTTGATTTTTCAATCTCTACTCGGTGGGATCATTATCTTAGGAATTGGTTGGACTTGCTTCCGACTCTGGCGACATTTATTTATGGATTTATTATAAATGACAGAAGTAATTCGACTCGATCAAGTGTCTCTCGAAAGACGCACTCAAGAAGAATTTTCCTACGATCTAAAAAGGACAATCTTCTCTCTTCTTGAAGGTAAATATCGTCAACCAGCCAAAAAATTAGTTCTAGATGATATAGATTTAGTCATTAATTCTGGAGCGAAATTAGGTATCATTGGAGCTAATGGCGCAGGAAAATCTACTCTCTTAAAAGTTATTTGTGGTATTCTAGAACCAACAAAGGGACAGGTGAGAGTCAGGGGACAAATTGCCTCTCTAATTGAATTAGGAGCGGGTTTTGATCCAGATTTACCAGTAAAAGATAATATTATTCTCTATGGGGTAATGTTGGGATTTTCTCGTCAGGAAATGAAGGAAAAAACCAAAGATATTCTCGACTTTGCTGAGTTAGAAGAATATATGGGAGCGCCGGTGAAATCTCTTTCTTCTGGGATGGTGGCTCGTTTAGGATTTGCGATCGCCACAGAGGTTCACCCCGATATTCTTATTCTTGATGAAGTCCTTTCCGTAGGGGATGAAAGTTTTAAAAATAAGTGTAAACGACGTTTAAAAAAATTCTGGAATTCTAACGCTACTATTTTAGTAGTTTCCCACGATTTGACTTTAATTCAAGAGTCTTGTGATCAAGCAATTTGGCTGAATAAAGGCCAGTTGCAATGTCAGGGTGCATCGGAAGATGTAATCAAGTTTTATTTGGATTCCGTGCATCAAAATGAAGTTAATTTTTAATTAAGTAGGTAATCTCAATTAATTTATCTACGTTTGGCTCTCTTGGGTTTGGTGGGTAAAATGTATTATAGGGTACATTCCTGCTGGCGGTCGCAACGCGCTCGCTACGCGAGACCAACTGGAACGAACCACAAAGACCCAAAGGACAGAAAGATTGATCGCTTCTAGATAATCTAAACTTATCACACAAAGAATAAGAGAGCCTACGTTTTACTTAGTCGAAAACGCTGTAAAAAAATAAAAAACCTCGGTGTCCAGCCGAGGTAGCGCTAAGTTATGTAGGAGAACTCAAGCAAATCTGTCAATGGGGTAAACCCAAACCCCGAAAACTTTTTTAAGCTAGTAGGCCAAGCTTTTTGCTGTTATCTCGGACTCAAGGAATCATCTTCTGTCCTATACTCTTCGAGACAATCTGAACTGGCTTGGTGTCTTGGCTGTTTTGCTTTAACTTTTAGTTCATGTAAATAAATGTAACAATATTTTTACAAATTGTAAAGAAGAATTGACAAAATAAAACTTATAGGATGTATAAGCTAAGTTAATATTTTTCGCTGATCGAAGCTAGGGAGGTAATATATAGGGAGATTGGTTCACTAGCGTGACAAGGTGTACCCAGAATGTCCTATTTGTTTTTGTTACCACTGTTCACCGCTGCCTTGGCTGCCTATTTCTGGCAGAAGTCCAGCGATGAGATCGCTTATCTCGCCAGTGCCGCCACGGTAATCAGTTTAGTGTTGAGTCTGGTTTTAGCTCCTTGGCAGATTCAGCTATTAATTCTCTTGACAGTTGTGATTGTCGTCACCTTTTTATGGCAAGGACGAGAAGAGCAGAAGAATGTCCCCGTCCCCACTCCAGAAACCGCTGGCGAGAAAAAGTACCGTGGGGCCGCCTATATGGAGCAAACAGTCGCTGAGGCTCCTGTCAAGGAACGGGGGGGTAAATATCGCGGTGCGGAGGTTAAAATCACCAATAATCCCACGGTGGCTAACCCAATTCGCTCCTCATCTCTCAAATATCGCGGTGCTGGTTCGGCAAACAAGGACCAGTAAGTGAGTTATCAGTTATCAGTTATCAGTTATCAGATTTGAGTTTTAAGTTCACTGATTGGGTGCATCTTATATTTGTGATTTTGGTGAGCAGCAGAAGTTATTAAAAGAGGGCGAATGCAATTCGCCCCTACAATAATATTATTGAGATGCCCCCACTTCCTACTTCCCACTTCCTACTGGTCTTGTATATACGGCTGATTATTCTTGAGACAATTGTAGGCTTTTTGTAGTTCGATTCCCAGATAACCGATATGTTCGGGAATGATTGCGGGATTAGTAGCTGCAAGCTCGCGGATTAATTTCAGGGGATTTTTGCCTTGATAACAGGCGACAATTTCCCCACTGCCGGGGGTAGTTTGTTGGACGAGAATTTGTTCTTTTTCCACGGAAATCAAAAAGTTACCGCTAGGGTCAAAAAAATCGCGCTGATTGACAATTTTATCGTACTGGGTGGCGATTAATCGTTCGACATTCTCCCAAGTATCATCGTATATATGGGCCGATTGGCTAATAGTAATCAATGGACCCATTGATAAATTGTAGTCAGAGTGCTTGCTAATCTCATCCCTAATATGTTGCTGTAAAGCACGCAATCCCATGGCATTTGCCGGCCAAGCGGCAAACATATCATTACTTCTAAATATTGCGGTGAGGGATAATTCATTTTCCACCACTCGCACCCAAATATGATTTAAACAGGGACTACCTCCCTTTTCGTGGTCTTTCACATCCCAGAGGGACATAACTGCACTGGCTGCGTCAATTTCTGAGATTAATTTATTGATAACCTGTGCAATTTGATCCCGTCCAAACCAAGAGCGCAATCTTTGACCATAGGTGTATTTAACTCCTTCTGTACAGGGAGAATCATCGAGAATTTGTCCAATATATTCGGTGAGAAAAGGTCTATCTATAGGCAAATAATTAGGTTCGGGAAAGTAAAAGTCTGGGGGTTCATCGGTGACAACGGCCATTAGGTCAATTAATTCTTGCCATTTACCATCATATCCTGTGGGTCTAATTGTGCCGGTGGTTTTAATCTTTTGGAGAATTTTTACCCAAGTTTCGGCAATAGTTTTGCCTTCAATGCGATGACCGTATCTTGTCCCAGGTAGCAAAGAAGGAAGATTTTCTAAGAGGGGAAAGATTAAGGGTTCTCCCCAAGTTGGTAAGGGAGATTGTTCTGCATAACTTTTGACCATTTCAATCGCTTCTGGGATGGATTTAACCAGTTGATATTGAATCGATTGACGTAATTTTTCGAGGGTTTCTCGGTCAATTTCTTTGTCAATATATCCCGTGATAGGAGAATTAATTAACCAACATTCTCTACCTGTGTCACTTTTTCCTAACTGAAATCCTTGACTAAAAAAATCTAGCAAACACTGACAGCTACCAGAGTTTTTATCTTCCTTGGTAGCGTTGAGAATAACTAAATATCTAACGTGGGGATTTGCGATTAAGTTTCTCAGCAGGGGACTAATTCCTCTGGTGGGACTATAAAGATTACCAATTACTGCGTATTGCTCGGGATTTAAATGTTTAGCAAGGGACTGTTTTACTGTCCATCCCGTGATAATTGCCGTTTGGCCGTGACCACAGATTAATTGATTAGGTTTATAGTGGGGTTGGTAGATGAATTTTGTTAGTGAGCTTTGACACTGAGCGTGTCGAAGTGTTGTCGAACTAGGGGTGGTTTCTATACTGAGCATGGATTTAAATTAATCGTTCAAGATAATTAATAATATTTTGGTGAAGGTGTTCTATTGTATCATTGCCATCCAGTTGTAAACAATTATCTTTATATTCTTTAAATATCTGGAGAAACATCTGACGAACTTTCATTAATTTTTCTTGTTTTTCGTACACTTCTGTGATGGCTCGGTTTTTAATTCTTGCCAGAGAAATATCGGGAAGAACATCGATATAAATGACTAAATTGGGATTGGGAAAATGTTGATTTAACTGCCGAATAAAAGCCAATTCTTCGGGATTATTGCCATTGTAGGCCAGGGAAGAAAAATAATAACGCGTAGTGATAACGTGGGTTTGTTCTTGCTGAATAAGTTTAAAAACACCATCGTGATCATTATATAAGTGATAATGGCGATCAGCTGCAAACAGATAAGCCATTTGTCGGTCAAATTGATTTTGATCTTTGATAGAAATAAGATTAGTTTGCATTATTTCTCGAATCAAACGACCGATGACTCCCTCGGAAGGTTCCGGACTTAAAACTGCTTTTTCCCCTCGCTTTAAAAAATATTCTTGTAAGAGTTTTGCTTGGGTACTTGTTCCCGATCCATCAATACCTTCAAAGACAATAAATTTCGCTTTCATAATTTAATCTTCCTTCTCAATCTAATTATCTAAATAATTGTTTTAGCCAAGTTAACCAAGATTTTTTTGGGGGGATTAATTCCGTCATTTCTCCGATAATCTCTCCCATACTTCCCCAAATATAAATATTTTTATTGAGGGATTGTATGGTTAAATTTTCTTGTAAAGCTAAACTGATGATACCGATCATTTCTGCCGCTTGATTACCGACTATTTGCGCTCCCAGTATTTTACCATCTTGTCGGTAGATTAACTGACAAAATCCCGTGGCTTCTCCCCAGATTTGCTGTGAGACCATATTTTTGATGGGATAGTTCATCATCTTTACCTCCTTACCATAGCTCTCCTGGGCCGCTTTTCCAGTTAAACCCACCCAAGCAATAGCCGGATCAAAAGCAATAAATGAGGGAATTTGATCGGGATTAAAGTTAAATTTTTCTCCCGTGAGCAGATGCTTGACTAACCCAAAAGCGGCCCGATGATTTAAAGTAGGATCGGGATAATTATTTCTGAGCAAATTTAGGGCATAAATGCGGGAATTATCGGTTTGTAATTGCTGATTAACCCTAATTGATCCTTGCTGTAGTTTAACTCCCACCCCAGCCAAATTTAATCCCTGTTCATCGACTTGATAATTACTGGCAAAAATGAGATCATCAACTTCGATAACACGATTGCCTAATTGTAACCATTTTTTACCCTTGATCGCTTTCACTTGACTAGGACAATAGCCTGGTAAAATCTTAATTCCTTCCGCTTCTAAAATGGCAGTAACTAAATGGGAAATTTCCCGATCAATATCCGGTAGTAGATAATTATCCTCGATAATTAAGCTAATTTCTTTCCCCAAACGTCGGAGAATTTGGGACAAACTCACAGCCATGCTGCTGTTACCAATAATTGCTAAATGTTGTCCTAAATTGTCTAAATTTGGCTCTTGCCAAAGGGTTTGAGCGGTAAAATAATTAACCTCATCTAAGCCGAAAATTTTCGGGACTTGCAGATAAAAACCCGGGGCGATAAGATAGTGTTTAGCCAACAATTGCCGACCATTAACCACAAATCTTAAATGGGGCAGCCGGACAAATTCCCCCCCACCCGGGATCACATCTATTCCTTCCGTGGCTAATCTTGCCAAAGAATGATTTTTATTAATAGTTTTATCTACTTCCTCTAACCATTGCCGCAACCGTTGCCACTGGGGATAAATAGCCGTTTCTTGCCAATGATTCAGCAGTTTATAGAGATGGATAATTTGGCTGTACCCCTTGCTAAAAATGTCCTCAGATGCCTCTAAATTGTCCCTAGAAGGCTGTTGCACTAAAGCCACCCTTTTTTTGAGGTGAACAGCCAACAAAGCCGCTTCTATCCCCGCAGGAGTGGCACCGATAATTACTAAGTCGTAAACCACAAATATAAAGTAGGAATCAGGAGACAGTATTCAGGAGTCAGGAGACGGTATTCAGGAATCGGAAACTTAAAACTCAAATCTGATAACTGATAACTGATAACTGATAACTGATAACTGATTACCGGCGCCGGTCTTGCAGTTTTTTATAGACATCTCGCAGGGGGACTTGATGATAGGCGAGGGCGACGAGGGTATGATAAAAAAGATCGGCCACTTCTGAGGCAATAGCATCGCCATCATTATCTTTGCAGGCCATGACCACTTCTGCCGATTCTTCGCCGATTTTCTTGAGAATTTTGTTATCTCCTCCGGCCAAAAGTTTACAGGTGTAGGATTCCGGATGAGGCTCGTCTCTGCGATCGCAAATTACCTTAAACAATTCCGAGAGGGTGTCGGCCGCTGGCGGTGATTTTTGCCAATTTACTTGATGAAAACAGCTTCTTTCGCCAGTATGACAGGCGATATCACCGATTTGCTCAATAGTCAGTAGGATAGCATCACTATCGCAATCGTAGCGAATTTGACGCACCTTTTGGATATGGCCCGAGGTGGCCCCTTTGTGCCACAATTCTTGACGAGAACGACTCCAATACCACGCTTCCCCGGTGGTGAGGGTTTTTTCGAGGGATTCCCGATTCATCCAGGCCATCATTAACACTGTAGCATCAAGATAGTCTTGAGCGATCGCCGGTACTAAACCCTGGGGATTATAAGCGATCGCGTCGAGGGGAATAGCGGAGAGTAAAGAGGACATCAGTTTTTCGCGGTCAAGAAATATGGTGGGACAAATTGCCCAAAGCTTAATTATATAGCCTTGAGGAATTCCCCTAAATGGCCGCACAGAATTACACTTTACGGTACTCTAATTTTTCCCACCCTAGGGGCGAATTGCCTTCGCCGGACAATGCTTGAGCTTGTTCAGAAAAAATTATCGAAGGGAGGGCAAAAATTATCGAAGGGAGGGCGTACGCGATACGCCCCTACAGAAGTTGAGTAAAAACAAAAATCAGGTCAAGACCTGCGTTACAATCAATACTTAAGGGAAAAGCTAAAAGCTAGAAATCCCCCCAGGGCATCTAACCTTTAGCTATTCTTGTTCAACGTCACAGTTATCAATGTGTGCAAGACATTGGTAACTGTTATTTTTGTCTCTTCAAGCGGGAAACCAATCCTAAACCACCCACTGCCAGAAGTCCGAGGATAGTACCCGGTTCGGGAACGTTAGGTATATATACTTGGTGGAAAGAATTTTGGAAACTCAATAGATTTTCACCGGACTTAGCGGCAAGGGTATTTGTGACGGTCAACAGTTTACGAGGGGGGATACCGATGAAACCGCTATCAGGGACCGGTAAGCCGTTAGTTGAAACTAACTCGAGCCCAGGTTCCTCAAGAAATGTCTCGGTTACAGTCCCGTAGGTGGCTGTTACGTTTGAATCTAGGTCAACCCCGTTAATATACCAGTTGGGATAAGTGGGAAGGATCTCGATTGTATATGTGAAAGACCCGGAATTCGGATTGTACGAAGTGGCACCGTCCATAGCATCGTATACGAAATCATACTCATCACCCATCTTGAGCAGCGCAACTTTATCCACCGCCTGGGCCCCAATGCTACCCGAGACGTACGTAACTTTTTTGTCCACTTCAACAAGAGGAATTCCGCTCGTCCACTCCGCCCAAGTTAACACCGCGGCACTCGCACTGGTAGCGGTAAGCACCGCGCCAGCGAGAACCCCGATCGCTAGAGAGCCAGAAGCAAAAGTTTTGGTTAATTTGTTGGTTGTCATCATAACTGAATCATCCAGCCTTAATTGTGTGTACTATAGCCATCAAAAGAGGTCAGGCAAGCGTTAAGCTCGCTAATAACTTTTTTATTTAACCTGACAGAACTATAGCGAAACTTTTCAAAAAAAACAAGTGTTTTAGAGATTTGTTTGGCAATATTTATCTATTTTTTGTCCAATTTATAGGAGTTTTTCTTGAAAATAACTACCCAAAAATTGACAAATATACCCAAGATTTTTGGTGAAAGCTGGACAAATAAACAGGCTCTAGTTTTAAAAAATATCTCAAATTGTTACAAAACTTAATCAAGAGAGGGACAATGTATAAAACTTAACAGTTTTGATCGTTAAAACTGGAGTTGCATCAGAATTAAGAGACCCGCACTTTGATAATGTACCTTTTGGGCGAACACAGTTCGCCCCTACATTGTGGACAAAATCCGTTACTATCGCTCAGGTTTGCTGATCACCCTAAGTAGGGGGAGAGCCTTCGAGGGACCCCGCACGATAGCCTTGATAAGGGGGGTGTCTGATAATTTTTAACGCCTACCTAATCATCTCTATCTAAAGGGGGATGATTAATTTTCCTAACTCATGCAGACTCACCATTGTAGGGTGATACCAATATAAAAGTGGACAACCGACTGTCTAAAATTGGACAACCTTACTTCGATAAATTTCTTTAATTAAAACCGAGTTCTATACTATGAATAACCTCATCACTATTCGAGAAGCCTCCGATTTGCTTGGAGTTAGCATTAAAACCCTCCGGCGCTGGGAACAACAGGGTAAAATTGCCTCAATTCGTACCGTTGGCGGTCATCGCCGATTTCGACGGGGAGATATCTTACAATCTGCACAAGAAACTGGATTTATTGTGGGCTATGCTCGTGTTAATCGACCTGAACAAAAACTACAATTAGACACCCAGATAAAAGCGTTAGAAGACTTTTGTAGTCAGCAGGGTCAACCCTTTGAAATTATCACCGATATCGGCGACGGGGTCAGCCACAATCACCCTAATTTTATGCGTCTAGTGAAAATGATTTGTCACGGTGATGTGAAATCTCTAGTTTTAACCTATGCGGAAAGTGTTAGTCGCTTTTGTCATGATTTTATTTTGGGTTTGTGCGGTATCTTCAAAATCCAAGTCATTCTCCTCAATCAACCCCAGGAATCCATTGCAGCTGAGGATTTAGTCGAGGATATCCAATCCCTTGTCACCATCTGTTACAATCGTCTCTACCCGCTACATAATCCAGATCATCAGCAATTACTAGAACACCTAGGGGCGCTTAAGAATCTCCCCCCGGCTTAAAATTGTCCTTGGCGTGGGTTTCTCCTCCCTCTTTGTTGGCTGTCTGATGCCGCCTCTACTGTTCCCCGAACAACGGCCAAAAATAGTAATATTTTAGCTGACGGCTGACGGCTATAATAACTCTACATTAACGGCAGATGAAACTAGAAACCACGGCGATTAAACGGATTCTCGATGCTAACCTTGACCGCGCCAGAGAAGGACTGCGAATTATCGAAGAATGGTGTCGTTTTGGCTTAGATAATCCCGATTTAGCCCAAGAATGTAAAGAAATGCGCCATCAATTAGCTAGTTGGCACTCGATCGATCTTAAACGACATCGGGACACAGCTGGCGATATCGGCACAAATTTAAGTCATCCCAGGGAAGAAATCCGGGAGACTGTCGAGGGACTGCTGCAAGCAAATCTCGCTCGCGTACAGGAGGCTTTTAGGGTTTTAGAAGAATACGGTAAACTCTATGATCTGGAGCTAGGGATAGCCTGTAAACAGCTGCGCTATCGGGTTTATCAGCTAGAGAGTAAACTATTAATCTCTCCACCTCTGGAAAGACTGAAAGGATCTCCCCTCTATCTAGTCACTTCTCCCGCCGAAAATCTGTTAGAAATCGTTGAATTAGCCCTAAAAGGAGGTTTAAAATTGGTGCAGTACCGCCATAAAACCGCCGCTGATACCATTCGTTTAGAAGAGGCCGCTAAACTGTGTGAGTTATGCCACCGTTATGATGCTTTGTTTATTATGAACGATCGTGTTGATATTGCTAAGGCCATTCATGCCGATGGTGTTCATCTCGGCCAACAGGATCTACCGATTTCCCTAGCGCGGCAATTTCTCGGCCCGACGGCAATTATCGGCCGGTCCACCACTAATCCCCAAGAGATGGCCAAAGCAATCCAAGAAAAGGCCGATTATGTGGGAGTCGGTCC
Organism: Microcystis sp.; assembly: GCF_048564745.1. Taxonomy (NCBI): domain Bacteria; kingdom Bacillati; phylum Cyanobacteriota; class Cyanophyceae; order Chroococcales; family Microcystaceae; genus Microcystis; species Microcystis sp. The sequence continues at coordinate 2,734 of NZ_JBLZRT010000055.1, read as the reverse complement.
AGTTTATGCCACCCCTACCAAAGCGGGAAAAACCCCGGCAGGATTGGAATACGTCCGTTATGCGCGGGAAAATTGCCCTTTACCCTGGTTTGCGATCGGTGGTATTGATAGTAATAACATTAAAGAGGTTTTAGAGGCAGGAGCGCAACAGGTAGCTGTAGTCCGGGCCATCATGGAAGCGCAGCACCCCGATGTGGTGACACAACAATTATTAGACCAATTAAAGTAGGGTGTGGGGTGTAGGGTGTGGAAAGAATAAATAAAAATAATCTCCTGTCTCCTGTCTCCTGTCTCCTGACTCCTCCGATTAATTCATTTGTTCGTATCCAAATCCATGTCAGAAATAACCTTGCAAATCAACGGCAAAACTCAAACCTGTTTACCCGCAACTAAACTACCGCAAATGCTAGAAAATTTGGGCATGAATCCTCGGTTAGTTGCAGTGGAATATAACGGGGAAATCCTCCATCGTCAGTATTGGGAAAACACGGAAATCAAGGAGGGGGATAAATTAGAAATTGTTACTATTGTCGGGGGGGGATAAAATAATCAACAATCGACACTTGAGGGAAAAAACTTGTTAGTTATCGGTTTAATGAGTGGCACATCGGTGGATGGCATCGATACCGCTTTAGTGGAGATTAGCGGTACAGTGGAATCTCCACAGGTGCAGTTATTAGCAGGGGAAACCTATCCCTATTCCCCCCGATTACGCGAGACAATTTTACAAGTCTGTGGGGGAGAAAAGCTATCTATTGAAGCTTTAGCCAGCTTAGATGATAACATCGCCGCAGAATTTGCCCAAGCCGCCTTAAATATCCAAAAAGAAGCCCCAAAAGCCCAATTAATCGGCAGTCACGGTCAAACCGTTTTTCATCGACCCCCCGAAAACGATCGCCTCGGTTACACGGTACAATTAGGACGGGGAGCAGCGATCGCAAAAATTACCCGTATTCCCACCATTAGTAATTTTCGCGCTGCCGATATCGCCCAAGCTGGTCACGGTGCGCCCCTAGTGCCGAAAATTGACGCTTATCTGCTTTCTCACCCCACCAAAGCCCGCTGCGTCCAAAATATCGGCGGTATTGCCAATTTAACCTATCTACCCCCTCGACAAAGGGAAAATTGGCAGCAAAAAATTTTCGGTTGGGATACCGGCCCCGGCAATGTTCTTATCGATTTAACCGTACAATTTTTGAGCCAAGGCCAACAAACCTACGACCATAACGGTCAATGGTCGGCCCAGGGTCAACCCTGCTCCGAATTAGTTCATAAATGGCTACAGGAGCCTTATTTTCAACAATATCCCCCTAAATCCACCGGCAGAGAGTTATTTAGCCCCGCCTATCTAGCCCAATTGCGCGAGGATGCCCAAGCTTATTCCCTCAGTGATGCCGACTGGTTGGCCAGTTTAACCGATTTAACCGCCATTTCGATCGCCCATAGCTATCAAACCTTTTTGCCAGAAATGCCCGCGGAGGTGCTGCTCTGCGGTGGTGGCGCTCGTAATGCCTACCTGCGCCAACGACTCCTAACACATTTGGGGTCAAATGTCAAGCTTTTGACCACCGATGAGGTAGGATTAAATAGCGATTTTAAAGAAGCGATCGCTTTTGCCCTTTTGGCCTATTGGCGCTGGCACGATTTCCCCGGTAATTTACCGAAAGTCACGGGAGCAAAAGAGGCGGTTTTATTAGGAGAAATTTATCTATGAGCAGCATATATGAAATATTTTCAACAATTCAACGCCAAAGGGTCAGCGATGGGCAAATAGTGCCAATTTTAAGCGATTGTGCCGATTATAAACGTCTTTTAATTCTTGTTTGGCCGCAATTGGGAGATTTTGATAGTCTCGAATACGCTTGGTGGTTAGAAAAAGAGGCGGCCCTTTGGCAAAATGCCGGGATTACCATTCGTGCCATCGGTATCGGCGATCGCAATTCAGGTTTAAAATTCGCTGAATATACGAAATTTCGGCAAGATTGGCTTTTTGTTGACCCCAAAGCTGAATTACACAATTTATTAGGACTTTATCGCGGTTTATCATTAAAATTACCCAGATTTTCTCCCGGACAAAATGCCTGGTTAAATCTAATTTTGATGTGTGCGGGTGTGGGTAGTCCGGGGACTCTGGCCGAAGTGCTGCGGGGTTATCTTGGCGATCGCAAAGCCCCCCAATTAATTGCCGAGGAGGAAACAATACAAGCGCGGCCTTTACCACCTCTGCGGGGTTCCCTATTCAATCTTGCCGGGGGTCAGGGTTTTCAGCGACCTTTTGAATTAGCCACCCTGAGACTGCGTAATATGACTCAAGTTTTGGGCAATTGGTCAACATATATCCCCGATAGTAGTTATCTCACCCAACGGGGAGGGACTTTTTTGTTTGATAGTCAAGGAAATTTACTCTATGAGCATCGAGATGGAGGTATCTTGGGCTTTGCTGAGAATATGAGTTATCCTCTCGCTTTTTTGCGGGATTAAGCTTTTTTCTTCTCCATCTCGCCCACTCCTAACTCTTGCCTTTTAGCTTTTCTAGCTGATGGCTAAAAAACTTTAATGTTGTCCGACTACTTAATTACCTAAAGATTGATGAAATTAAGTAGGTAGGCGTTAAAAGTTGTCAGATGCCCCCCTTATTAAGGGGGGATTAAGGGGGGATCCCCCCGCCTATCGGCACCCCCCTTATCAAGGGGGGCAGGGGGGATCGAACCTAAAATCCATTTTTAATTTAATT
>NZ_JBLZRT010000054.1:0-30155 GCF_048564745.1 Microcystis sp. | reverse complement strand
TTTTGGTATAATGGACGGACTACTATATGTTAAATCTATGGAAGCTCTAGATTTTTCCGATCAACTACAATGGACCGCAGAAGCCAAGGCAAAACTGAAAAATATCCCCTATTTTGTTCGTTCCCAAGCGCGTCAAAGGATAGAAGAATTAGCTCGTCATGCCGGTTCCGATCGAGTTACCGTGGAAATGGTAGAACAGGCTAGAATAGAATTCGGACAGTAGATTTTTAGCCGCCAATTTGCGACATAGTACGGGTATAAATGCCACTTGATGTGCCAGAATCACGCAGTTTAAAGTTTATTTCTGCCTTCAGTTCTATTAATTCCCGCACTCTTTCCCTGATTTCTGCCGGCGAAATTCCCTGACGGAGGGCAGTTTTTAGGTCAATTTGTCCGGTTTCGTTGAGGAGACAGGGACGCAACCAACCATCGGCCGAGAGACGTAGGCGGTTGCAGCGATCGCAAAAACATTCCGACATCTGACTAATAAAGCCAATTGTACCCTTAGCCCCCGGAATTTGAAAAACATCGGCTGGACCATTTCCCCGCACTTGACCCTCATTTAAGCCCCATTTTGCCCGAATTCGCCCCCTTAATTCCTCGTTCGCAATCCAAGCTTTTTCTTGAAATAAATCACCGTTACCGATGGGCATAAACTCGATAAAACGGACGTGCCAACGCTTCTCGATGGTCAAAGCCGCTAAATCTTCCACTTCTGCCTCATTTATCCCCGGAATCACCACCACATTCAATTTTAAGGGGTCAAAACCCACCCTCTGGGCTGCTTGAATACCTGCCCAAGTTTTTTGCCAACGACTCCGGCCGCGATTACCGATAATTTTATCGAAAGTGTCGGGGTCGAGGGAGTCTAAACTGATATTAATCCGTCTTAGTCCGGCCTCATACAACATTTCGGCTAAATTGTCAAGTAAATAACCATTAGTGGTCAAGGCTAAATCGCTAGTGGCAGATAAAGAGGCGATATCGCGCACAATCTCCACTACTTCGGGATGTAAGAGAGGTTCCCCACCAGTAAGACGAAATTTGCGGAAACCGAGGGGAATAAAGACATTTTTGACTAAAGTAAGAATTTCCTCCCGGGTGAGTAATTCTTGCGGTCGAACATAGGCCAATTCTGCATCTTCAGGCAGACAATACTGACAGCGAAAGTTACAGCGATCGATTAAACTAATCCTGAGATAGTCAATTTGGTTCCTGTTCACGGGCAAATACTGTTATAAAACTTCATGAATTTATCATAACAATTCCGGCTCGATCGATATCTAGACATCGGGCGAAGTTTCCAGAAAACCACGGTTAAATCTAGATTTTAGTCTATGATGACAATAGATTTGGTCAATGGCAAGAGCCAATAACGATTGGGAAATTTGATAATTTTTCTTGATTGTACTTAACTAAAAAGGTCAGCTAACACCAGAAAGAAATATTAACCAATCCTCTAGATATGGACAAACAGAATACTATCTAAATTGAGCGAGCCAGTAATGCTATGATCAAAAATTAATTATCTTGAGATGGTAATTTCTGTGATGTTACCTTTTTTGCTACCCATTGCCCAAACTCCCCCTAGTGTAGAAATAATCCGACCGGTGCAGGTGCGTCCTTTACCGAATCAACTAGATCAAGTTCCCGTTTTTAATAGCAATAGTCCCGAATTATTGCTAGGAGAAGGGATTTTGCTTTCGACTTTTCCCCCCCAAGAGAAAAGTCTCCCCTCGGCCCATTTAAATTATGCTTTTCAGGGACGCTTTGATATTTTTGCCCACCATGTAGCCAGGGGGAATTTTCCCGATAATTTACGCACCCTTTATTTGGGGATATTACTCCACAATCCCAGTCCTAATCCAGTCACCGTTAAAATTCTGCAAGGGGCTAGTTATTTGAGTCAACCGGATGCAGCTTTTATCGATTTACCGGCACAAGTGGAAAATAATCAGGGGACAGTTTTTGCCGGGCCGGGAAGTCGGGTAATGGGGGATATTTTAATGGGGCAGCGTCAGGATATTTTTCCCGATAGGATTATTATTCCGGCGGGGGAGAGTTTTATGGTCTTAAATGCGGCGATTCCCGTGCGCGATTTGACTCCCCCTTTAAACGGTAGGTCCACTTATCTTCGTCTGGAAAGTGACGGTCTTCTCTACGCTGCTAGTTTAGCTCTTTATGCACCCCTAGACGAAAATGGGCAGGAAAGACCCCCAAATCTGACAGAGTGGCAAAATTTGCTGGAAAAAGGCGATTTATCGACTCCGCGCGATCGAGCGCCCACTCCTCCCCATAGTCAAGGACAGATAATTTATGGACGGGTAGCGGGGGTGTCCCAAGGTTCAGCTTGGCCTGCCCGATTGGTCGATCGAGCTTCTTTATGGTTAAATATTCCTGATTCTGGTCAATCTATAGCCTATGGGATTAGCACCCTACCCGGGGGCAAACTGGGAACGGAACAAAATCAAAGTGCTAGTATGTTAGTTCGCTATCCCGATACGGCCTATCAAGCTCATGGTAATTACGGTGTGGAATATCGGTTAAGTTTACCTCTATTTAATCGAAGTGATGAGGCGAAAACGGTGACTATTGCGCTAGAAACACCGATTAAAGAGAATATTATCGGTCAGGGTTTGCGTTTTCTCGATCCGGCTGCCCCACAAGTGTTTTTTCGGGGAACAGTAGCCGTCAATTATAGCGATGACCAAGGACAGGCACAAAGCAGATTTTTCCATCTCGTCCAAAGACGCGGACAAGAGGGGCAATCTTTAGTGAGTCTGACTATTCCTCCCGGGGATTGGCGTGTAGTACAGGTAAATTTTTTATATCCACCAGATGCGACCCCTCCGCAGGTTTTAACGATTAAGACCGAGTAGAACAAGTTTAAAATTGGCCGTTAACGATCGCAATATTCCATTGACCGTCTTGGTTGGTTTCAAAGGCAATTTGGCGACCATCACCGCTAATGGTGGGATTACGGACGCTTCCCCGCAGGTTAGCGGTTAACAGGGTTGCACGGGACTGGGAACGATCATAAACCATGACATCACTCTTGCCGCGTTCGCTGGAGATATAAGCAATTAAACGACCGTCAGCATTCAGAGATGGCTGATCTTGGCTAGAATCGCTACGATTTAGGTTAGGAAGATTAACTAAGCGCTTTTCTTGCAGATCGAATAGATATATACTACGACGACCGGATCGATCGGAAGCGAAGGCTAAATAGCGACCATCAGCACTATAACTGGGGAATTGATCGGGAGCAAAACTATTTAAACCACCGGCGGGAACTTGGGGAGTGATCAAGAGAGGGGAATTACAGCCACTTATCCCCGATAACAGCCCAAAAGAGGCCAAAAATCGCCCCAGCCAGACAAAAAAATTTTTTTCTTTCATCTTGACTTTTGACCCCAAATGTGCTAGTAACTTTCTTCCTTGCCGACGGTTTTGAGGGTAAGTAGTTGATTGCCTTGACTGAGACTATCGGCGATCGCTTCTCGAATCGGTAGGTCAATACTGGTTTCAGCGAGGATTTCTTGGGCTTTTTGCCGCAAATCTGCCCCGGTATCGGCATCTACTTGGTCTAGATCGAGTAATTCCTGCGATAGCTGTTCGATCGAATTCGGGTTAGTCATAGCTCAGGCTCCCAACAAGCTTAATTACACTTTTATTGTATTGTAAAGAATAAGGCTTCTGTTTGTTTTTGATTTTTCTCAGCGATTAAGGGATTTTGACAAGCAATTAACCTTTCTGATGGATAATCTTCACTCTCAAATTCCACTAAGTTCACTCGATCGAAATAATACTAATTGAATCACTATACACGGCCGCCATTTTAGCCTAAACTTCCCCCATTTGTCTATTTAAGGAATATTACAATAAACACGGGGTATATAAAGAAAAGTTAATGGGTTTATCCATTGATGGATAAGGGTTTTCGGCTATTGTAGTAGATATGTATGGGGGGGAAGTTCAGCAATACTACCCAATCAGCACCCTCAAGTCTGGCGGTTTAGTGGAAGAGCAGTTTATTGTCCGCATGGCAAGAGGAAAGGCTAGAATTAGAGAAGATTTTAGACTTTAATAGCAATTACATTTTCTAAGTAGTACGGCTATGAGCATCAGCGATCCCACTAGCCAAAAAGCCTCGTTAACTCAGCTAAATCGCGCTCTCCGGCACTTTACCGACCGACACGAGTTAACCTTGCGATTTGCAGAATATCTCAACGATGACGAGCTTGACCCCCATAAAATCCTATTCTTCTATGGGGATGGTGGCAATGGCAAGTCGCTGCTGCTGAAATTCTTATTGGAAAATTGTTGCAAGCGCTTTCCTTTAGAAACTTGGACAGAACTTAAAACCAAAACCCATCCTGAAATTGTTGAGTTTATTAAGACAATTACTGACTGGGAAAGTGACTTTCAATTTGTGCCAGCCACACTGTTGGATTTTGAATCCCCAGCCAGGTCATCGCGACCAGAACAACCTCAAGACAATTTCGACGGGCTACTGATTTTGCATAATCAGTTAATAACCAATGCTGTTCGCTTGGGATATAAACTCTCTTTTCCGCTCTATGAATTTTCTTGCATCTGGCATTTAAAACAGACAGGAAAACTCACGAATGAAACTGATATAACTAAGTGGTTTCCTTCACAAGAGTTATTTGTAGTTGGTGGGATTATTAACACAATTAAAACGATCGCTCAGGAGAACAAAGACTTGGCGGCCATACTAGGCTTGCCCGGTACCTTAGCGACACTAACAGCCAGCACGTTGAATCTCATAGCAAAACATTTGGGTAAGGACTTGAATCGTTACCTAAATGGTCGAGGACTCCAGAAAAAAGATTTTCAACGGATCACCGAGTTAGACCCCGATACGGAATTGATTGTTGCTTTACCTAACTTTTTTGCGGAAGATCTCAAGGTCGCCATGCAAAGAGAGGGCGCTCCTGAAAAACTGGTGCTGTTTTTCGACACCCACGAAGCCTTTTGGGGAGAAGGGCGCAATCAAGGAAGTGCCAGATTTTTCAAGCAGGATGAATGGCTGCGGTGTCTGTTGTCGCAGTTGTTGGAGTTGCCCCAAATTGTCATCGTCATGGCAGGACGGGAAATTCCCCAGTGGCATCGAGCCAGCTATTGTTCAATTACAGCGGACAAGTTAGAGTGCAGGCAAGTGTTCAACTTTCAAGTAACCGATGCCCTCGACTACCTACAAAGAGTCGGAATTGAGGATACCCAAGTGCAGCAGAGCTTGATTGCCTATAGTAGTTTTGATGGCGATTCCGTTCATCCTCTCTTGCTGGGGCTATGCGCGGATTTAGTCAGGATGGCGCCAGAAAAAAAAGAAGCCTTTACCGCTGCCGACTTTCAATCCGTTTCCGAGACAGGAGAGGGATTTAATCGGAAATTAGGGATTTTGGTAGAAAGACTCCTGAAATACACAGACAGGGTGTTGGAAGATGCGGTTTATGTCTTGAGTGCCTGTCGAGCCTTTAATGAAGACCTTTACTTTCATCTGGGCGAATCCTTGAAATGCAATCCCTCCCATGCTGCCTTTGACTCGCTCCTCAGTTTTTCCTTCGTCTGGCAGGCAGAACAACAAGGTGAAGGGTGGTATCGTCTTCATCCCTTCATCCGTCGTTTCAACCACGAGCAGAAGCGGGAGCGAACCCAGGCTGCCCATCAAGTCTTGGAGCGGTACTATCGAGAAAGGGGCAATCTGGCTGAAGCTCTCTATCATGCTTACTGGCAAGAACCTCTGAGAGCAAAAGAGGAGTGGATCGAAGTTTTTGGAAAAGCCAACCAACAGGAGGACAATGAACTATGTCAGGCACTAGCGGAAATCAAGAAAGAAATTCCTTTCTAGACGGCCAAATTGCCCAATTAATGGGGGATTATCTAACTCGCTTGCAGCGATATGAGGAAGCTAGGGAGGAATACCAAGAAGCTAGTGAAGGGTATGAAAATATCTCTCCCGCTTCCCCGGACTTTGAGACAGCCCAAAATAACCAAAAAGTAGTTCTGGGAAAACTTAATCGCTTACCAGAGCGGCAGAAATCCAGTCAAGACTACCGTTTAGAAAGGCTCTTTGCTGTTGAAAAGGAACAATCTCGTTCAGTTTCCTTAAAAAGCCGAGTCAATTTGAGCCAATGGTTGCAAAATGTTTTTGAGGAAAGCTGGCAGACGATTGAACAGCTTTTTGCACCTGGAGAACCCTGTTTTGCTTATGCTTATGCCTTACGCGAGCGCGGGGCTGATTTTATGGATTCCAAGACGGTTAGCGATTTAATTGAGACGATTTATACCAGTCAGGAGGAGCATCGCCGCAGACAAGCAGCACTGCGCTTGGGAGAGATGGGAACTGCATCTTCTGAGGTATTGGCGGCTCTGACTCACTTGCTAGAGGCAACTCAGGATGAAGAAACCCGTTGGAGTGCGGCAGAGAGTTTATGGCGGCTCGCTCCGCATAACTTGGCAGGTGGGTTGAGGAGAGTTAAAGATTTAGGAATGCTGATCGGGGAACACCCAGTGACTCTAATGGTGGCTGTCTTGCCTAAAACTGACGCAACGAGGGCGGTTCTTTTAAGGGTTTATCCGATGCGAAACCAGAAATATTTGCCTGCCCACTTACAATTAGTGGTGCTGGATGAGGCTGGGAAAACCTTTTTGGAAACTGAGGCAAGAGAACTGGACAATTACATCCAACTCAAGTTTAGTGGTTCACCGCGAGAACAGTTCAGTGTCAGGGTGGGACTGGGAGAGGCAAATATTACCGAAGATTTTACCCTCTAGCAGAACTTTCCCCCTGAGAAATTGCTAGGAACTAAAGTACAAGTAAACGGAGAAAGTTTAATCATGAAAACCGCACTAACCGAATACAAGCATATTCAAATAGACGAACGCGGGATACCAATGATTGCAAGCTCGACAATGAAGGTGATTGATCTGGTGATGGCTCAGATGGCTTACGGTTGGACTCCTGAAGAAATTCAAATCAACCATCGCCATTTGAGTATGAGTCAGATTCACTCAGCCTTCGCCTACTATTGGGATCATAAAGAGGAATTGGACGGGGCGATCGCTGCCGATCTGGAGTATGCCCAAAAAATGCGGCACTCAGCGATCGAGTCGCCTTTTGTGGCCAGACTTAAAACACAAGGAATTCTCAAGTGAGCCTCAAACTTTATATGGATGAAAACGTACATGGAGCCATCACGATAGGATTGCGCCTTCGAGATGTTGATGTGCTGACAGTTCAGGAAGATGGTTATTCTGGTAGCCCTGACCCCGTAATTCTAGACCGATCAACAGCACTAGGAAGAATTGTTTTTACACAAGACAGGGATTTCTTAGTTGAAGGGAGTCACCGTCAGACAGTAGGAATAGACTTCGCTGGAGTTGTTTATGCTCATCAGTTAATGGTTTCAATTGGCGACTGCATACGCGACTTAGAACTCATCACCAAACTGGGAAACCCCGAAGAATTTGTGAATCGCATTCAATACTTACCCTTTTAAATAGGCGATCTATTAATATTTTTTTTAACAACGACAGGTGGTAGCAATGGTTAAGTTAGTGACTGTTAAATTGGGAGAAGGCAACTGGGAACAGGGATTTCCTGTTATCCTGCAAATTGCTGAGGAAGGCTCCCCTCCTTCGATCGAAGTTACAGGTAAATTGCCAAGCGCTCCGGAAATTCCCCAAAACTATGACCAATGGCAGTCTAGTTATAGACATTTGCCTGTTGTTGTCAGGCTAACAGCACCTGCTACCCAAATTACCAATGTTTCCACTACTGCCGACTGTCGCCAGACCCTTCAAACTTTGCAAGATAGCCTCAAACGCTGGCTGAACTCCGAGTCGTTTCGTCCGGTGAGAGAGCGTCTGTTAGAGAATTTGAACCGTTCCGAACCCATTCGCTTCATCATTCAAGCTGGGGATGGCTATTTGCGGCGGCTACCTTGGAATTTGATTGAGTTCTTTGACCATTATCCCAAGTCAGAGGTTGCGATCGCCGCTCCTGTCTTTGAAAAAATTGTTAGCCCACCTTCCCCCACCAAAAGGCTGAGAATCTTGGCAATTTTAGGCAATAGCGAGGGCATTGACGTGACGGCAGATAGACGCTTCTTGGAGAATTTGCCAGGGGCTGAGACGGTTTTTTTGGTAGAACCGCCTCGACAAAAGATTAGCGAACAACTTTGGGAACAACACTGGGACATCCTTTTTTTTGCCGGACACAGCCATACGGAAGGGGAAGTGGGGCGCATTTATATTAATCAAAGGGAAAGTTTGACTATCGGTGAGTTAAAACATGGTTTGAGGACAGCGATCGAAGGGGGGTTACAGTTAGCCATTTTTAACTCTTGTGATGGGTTGGGGTTGGCCAAGGAATTGGAGAATTTGCAAATTCCTCAAGCGATCGTCATGCGAGAACCTGTACCCGATAAGGTGGCACAGGAGTTTTTAAAGCATTTTCTCAAGGCATTTTCTAGGGGTAAATCTTTGTATTTGTCGGTGCGGACGGCGAGAGAACGTCTAGCTGAAGAAGGATTAGATACGGAACTGCCGGGGGTGATGGGGCTGCCCCTTATTTGTCAAAATCCTGCTGCTACTCCTCTGGTTTGGACAAGGAAGAAGAAGCTATCAATACTTTATCAGGGTAAGCTGGTTATCGGTGCTTTAGCTTTGGGGGCTGTTTTACTGTTAATACCAAAAATAATTACAATTACTTCCCCTTATCGGGTCTATGACCCGAATAAGGAACAGTTGAATGCTGACCTTAAAATTTCCTATCCCAAAAACTGGAAAATTACATATCCCAAAAGTTGGCAAGCGATACCTGGAGAGCTAATAAATGGGGAAGTAGTTCAATTTGTTGCTCCAAAAGATAATATATCAAAATCTTTTCCTGCGATGGTTATAGTTAATATTCATTCCTTAGAATCCCCTACTACACTAGATGAATTTACTAAAAAGACGGTCAATCAAATTAGTCAAAAATTTACGCAAGACTTTATTACTAAACCAATCCCCGCTAAGTTGGGTAAGTTAGATGCTATGCAAATTATTTATACTGAACAACAGGGAGGTAAAAAAATTAAAATCAAACAAATTTTGTCATTAACGGCAAATCACGCCTACATTATTAACTATAAAGCGGAATCAGAAAATTTTTCTGAACTTGAGGGAACTGCTCAAAAAATAATTAATTCATTCACTATTGATTAAACTCTGTTTTTGCAGTTAGATTGATACAAAAATGATAACAAATGGGGAAATATTCATGCAAATTCAGATTGCTTTACCTGACAATATTGTATCTTCTCTTGAAGCTAAATGGGGAAGTTTAGAGTGTAGGTTAATGGAAATGGTTATCGTTGAAGCGTATTGGCAAAGGTCGATTAGTGTTGGGAAAGTGCGAGAGTTATTAGGGATGAAAACTCGCCTTGAAGTTGACGCATTTTTAAAAGCTAAAGGGGTAGATTTACCTTACAGTGAAGCTGATTTGGAAGCGGATAGTCAAATCCATGAACAACTGCGACAAGAAGAAAAATTAAAACCCCTATGATTGTGGTTTCAGATACTTCACCGATTTGTTATCTTTTACTTAACTTATTGGTCAAATTCAATAATTTCTATAGTCAAAATCTCCTTAGATTTATTCACAACTAGCTCAACTATTTCCAACCATTGTGAACCTAGCAAAGTTTCTGGAATTTCATCTCCAGCATGAACCGGAATAATAAACTCTTTACCATCAATAATGACCTGACCTTCATAAAGGTCAAAAAACTCCTTTCCTCTAGCTGTTTGCATCTCAATTTGGGAGGCAATTAAAGTCCACTGTAGTGCTTCTAAATCTTGGGAGTTAATCGCCAGCCAACCGGTGGTAAAACCTGTATCTAGTAGAACTTCAAGGGGAAATTGTTCGCCATTAGCTGCTATCAAGTCAATTTCAAAGAGTAACTCTCCATTTTCTCCAAATATGCCTACAATCATATCATGCCACAGGCTCCTGTTTCATTGAGGCGGAAAGTAGTCAATTTAACTTCTGTATTCGCATATTGATGGCGAATTTTTTGCATTAAACCTTCGAGGGTAGGGTCAATTAAATAATCTCCACTATTGGCTTCAATAGCAATAAACCAGTTATAATATTTCTCGATCAATTCTGGACGTATTTGCTCGAAAATCTCTCGACAGCGCCTACCAAGTTCATCTCTTCTAGTTTTGCGTAATGCTAATTCTTGGGGTGAAATGATAGAGTCTGACAAGATTCTTCCTTGATATTTTTGGTGACTTTTGGATAGTTGTTTCATCTTGCTAATATTGACTGATTACAGGTATTTTAAGTTAAACAAACCAGATTTTTATCTCGCACCAAAGTAACTCATTAATTCTGGATTACACAAATTATACACTAACTAATTAATTAAATCAACTACATTCATGCTGACTTCTACTGAATCTCTTTGAGTTTTTCCAATGCTGTTTGGTACATTTCTATATTATTTTGTTGTTGATAGAGGTCTGCAGCTTTTTGTAAGTCTTCTCTAGCTCCTTGTTTGTCTTTAAGCTCAAGACGAGCAAGCCCTCGATTGTAGTAAACTTCAGCTAATTGGGGATTGACAATTGGTTCTCTAGTCAAAGTAACTTTAAATTCCCCCTTACCTGGGCGGGAAATTCTTAGGGTTACTTGGGTTCCCTTCTTACCGCGCAATAAATTAACTACTTCTTCTAAACTCAGATTAGCGGTGGATTTATCGTCAATTTCTAGCACTTGGTCGCCTGTTTTGATACCTGCTTTGTAGGCTGGTAAATTGTCAGTTACTGCTACGATTGTTAGAATTTTAGTCTGTGCATTAATTTCTGTTTGAACACCAATTCCTGCAATCTCCTGAACACGCAATAAAACTTGGTTATAATCTTCAACAGCTTTCGGATAGTCTTTCAGACTAGCGCGGATTAAGCCCCGAATGTAGTAAGCCTGCAATAAATCAGAATTCAGGTGCAAAGCTTTGTTAAGGTCCTCAATTGCTTTCTGACTTTCTCCCTGTTGAGCAAGGGCAATACCGCGTCTTAAGTATGCTTCGACATAGTCAGACTTGAGACGAATCGCTTCAGTATAATCAGTGATCGCTTCAGTATAATCTCCTTGACTATGGTGAGCATAACCTCTATTGAAGGAGACTTCAGCATTTTCAGAGCTTGCTAGAGAAGTTTCCTTGCTCATTGTTGGGACTTGGGAAGCTGTAAACTCTCCATTTTGAGTTCTTCCTCGGAAATCATGAGCACCAGCATAAATTGAGTAAGTACCCTTTATCGTCTTATTCGGCAAAAATTCTAGGCGCACATCAGTATTTGGAAAACCAGCAGCCTGCAAAGTTCCAAGTATTCCAAATAGCTCTAGAACGTTGTTTTGATTAATAAGTCCCTCAAACACTCCTTCACCATAAAGTCCTTGAGAAAAAGCTATCCGTACTTGAACCCTACGAGACGAACTATCGATCTCAACGATTTCGATAGATATCTTGCCCGGTGATTGAAAGGTAGTATTTAGAGCTGGTCCCTCATATAAAGTAACATTGGCTGGTTCTACAGCAGATGGAGTTCTTTGAAGTTCGGTAATTCTTGCCAATGCTTGCCGAGAAAAAAATGTGTTCCCTTGCTGCCGATAGAGTGCTACTGCTTTCTGAAAATCAGCCAAGGCTGATTGCCTATCTCTCAATTTACTGTAAGCCAGTCCTCTATCGTAATATGCTTCGGCATAGTTAGGATTAAGCTGGATCGCTTTATTGTAGTAAAAGATCGCTTCCTGATTGTCTCCTTCGTTAGAATAACGTCCACCCCAACTATAGTAAAAATAAGCATTATTGGGATTAAGCCGAATTGCCTTTCCTAAATCAGCAATTGCTTCAGCTCTATCTCCCCGATAATATTGAAGAAGACCACGGCTATAGTAAGCATCAGCATAATTGGGAGCAATTTCAAGAGCTTTGTTTACATCTGCTAAAGCACCTTCTCTATCTTCCCATTCAGATCTGATGTAACTTCGCTGGAGGTAAGACTCTGCATAATCAGGGTCAATTTCAAGAGCTTTATTGACATCGGCTAAAGCACCTTCTTTATCTCCTAACTTAGCTCTAACAGAACTACGGTTATTGTAAGCCCAGGGATGAGGATTAATTTTAATCGCTTGATCATAGGCTACAATCGCTTCTTGATAACGTTCCTGCGCTTGTAGTAAAATTCCTTGATATACGCGAACTAAAAAATCCTTGGGATTAAGAGCAACAGCTTTCTCAATAGATGCCAGAGCTTCTGGATATCGCTGTAAATTGATAAGTGCTTCACCTTTTCCTCGCCAAGCAAGAGCAAATTTTTCCTGACTTTCTTGAATGGCTCTTTCAAAAGCTTCAAGAGCTTCTGAATATTTTTCTAGAGATAACAATACCAGCCCCCGCGAATACCAAGCTTGATAAAAATCAGGTTTAATTTGAATTGCCCTGTCAAAGGCAGCCAAAGCTTCTTCATATTGTTCTAACCGCCATAGTTGATTGCCATAATTTAGCCAATTGATAGCATCATTGCTGTTGTTTGGTTTTTGTACTCTTTTGAGTAAAGATAATTTGATTGATTGAGTCTCTGATTCAGTAAGTGATGGTGGTTCAGCAGTATATATCCTCAACTGCGTCGGTTCTATTCCCACCTTAGTTACTAGACTCAAAAAAGTATTAATTGGGACTCCTAGACTATAACCTAGATGCATCGAACGTCCTGATCCAGCTTCATCTACAACGGCTTCTCCGTCTGCTCTTCCGTGAATCCCAATAACGTGTCCACGTATATCTAACACGGGACCACCACTAACCCCCGCTTCAGTGATATTAGTATAAACCAATTCATAACCATAAGTTAAAGAAAGAGAATCTTTGACTGATATAGATCCCCATTCTTTGTTGAAAAGAGTTCCAATGGTAAACAAGCGATTATTTTTTCCATTGGCTACTGTTGAACCTGGCAAACCCGAAACAAAAACTAACCCCCCCTTCTTCTCTAAATCGTGTCTTGCTAACGTTGCTACCTGATAAGAAAGCTTGCTGGTAAATTTCAATACAGCTAGGTCAACACCTGGTAAGGTTTTTACTGTATTTTCATTCACATCCACTAAATATCGTTGATTATCAGGGGTGATAATCTCAAGTTTTTTTCTATCACATTCCTCCGTTTCACGGATAACGTGTTCGGCAGTAAGAACAGTATAGGTGTTGCCTTGTTTGACTATAATTACCCCCGATCCTTTGCAATGTGATGTATTTGGCACATCGATTTGTACTGTAATTTGTTGGGCAATATTGTTAACATCATTAGCGATAGGCGGCAAGTTTTCTTCCGTTGCAGTGGGAGTTCCAGCAGCTAACGCCTCTACTGAGGCATATTGCGGAGCTAATTGAGCAAAAGTCTGTATGGGAATGCCCCAACTGTAGCGGCTCATCAAATCTCGTAGGGCATCAGTAGGACGAGAACCATCTTCATAGACATAAGGATCTCCCCACAGAGGATCGGCGTGAATGCCATTAATGCCAATAACCTGACCCTGACGGTTCAGAATCGGTCCCCCACTCATGCCCTTTTCAATGTTGTTGCTGTAGCCTATCTGGTAGCCTTCCTTAAAAGCTCGTTCCGGCACTAATAAAACTTGTCCTGTCGCCAAAGTAAACCCACTGGGTTGAGATAAATCAGCATCAAAGGGAAAGCCAGCCGCAAAAATTGGCTCGTTGACTGCCACCGTTGCTAAATTGGTCAGGGAAGCCACTGCATAGTCAGCACTGGCACGAAATTGCAACAGGGCTAAATCCTTCCCTTGAAAGTTTACTCCCGCGACTGACGTGGCTTTATGGAAGTTACCGTCAGGAGTTTGGATGCGAGTAGATTTTCCAGGGGCGAGGACGTGCTGGTTAGTCAAGACGGTATAAACCTGACCTTCTTTTTTAATCAAAATTCCCGACCCACCACTATCTCCTGATAAAACTTTGACCGTGATAGACTGAGCCAGCTTTTGTAGTTTTTGTAGTTGCTCCGGTGACAGTTGAGAAGTGACGGTTTGCGCTACTACGCTGGGGACAGTCCAACTGAGAGGAAAACTCTGGATAGGGAGCAACAATAAGCCTGCCATTCCCGTTGCCAGGACTAGAAATTTATAATTCATCAGCTTTTGTCCTCTCCTGCGCTTGTAGAAGGCTAAAACCCAGCTAATTTTACTCCGCAGTGGGGGCTTTTTCCAGAAATTGCTCGAAATCGTAGTAATACTGAGGCGAACCATCTTCCGATTGCACAACGGGTCCTTGAGCGCGAAAACCGACACTCATCATATCTTGAAGAACGCGATCAGGATCGTCATTACTTCTGAGAGTAAATAGGACTTGCAGGCAAGGCCCCCCATATTCCCCCGCGACGCAGATAACCTTTTGTCCGCTCTTAATTCCGTAGGTTAGATACTTGAGAAGACCTTGTTCCGAGGCTGACTGGAATTTAGCAGAAACTTCTTGACAGCGAACCTCAGGGGTATATTTACCTCCCCAGTTTTTCACCCAGCGAATGACGGCAATCTTTTTTCCCGTTGCAGTAAGAGCATAGGTGGTAGGTACACCCCGATTCGTTTCGCAGGAATAGGTATTAGTTTGCGCCTCCCCAGGCTGGCTGCTAATCGTCAAAGCCCCAACAGCCAGCGTACTAGCCGCCATTAGTGAAGCGAACAAGTTGAGTTTCATAGAAATCCCCCTCTGAGTCCAGCGACAACTAGATTCTAGCTCAAAGTCTTTGCTGCGGGTGTTAGCTCAAGGACTTTTTTTGATAATTCTTTACATTTTTCCTGATTGACTTGATTGGGATTTTTTGGCTTTAACTAACGGCTCTTTTCGTTTCTGTGTGGAAGGAAGAAGAATAGAGATAATTTTCCAGAACTATAGTCTTCAAAGCTTTGCCTAGCAAGACTACTAGGAATGATCAGCACTGATTATCATACAAAGTCGAGAAGAGCCGCAAAAACTCGCATTGTGACCGTTTGAAGTATAGCAAATCCGTTTTTGATCGATAGTACGATTAACTCCCAATCCAACTTTCAAAACCCAGTTATGAATTGTTTCCCCCCTCTCCCCATCTCCTCTCTCCCCACTCCCTCAAAAAAAATTTTCCCAGAGGTGCTTGACATAACCCTGATGATGAAGTTACAATTGGAATTGTCGCAAAAATGGGATTGTAGTTCAATTGGTTAGAGCACCGCCCTGTCACGGCGGAAGTTGCGGGTTCGAGCCCCGTCAATCCCGTAGAAATTTAGGTTAGAGTCGCCTAGGGCCAGTTAACCTGTGGGCAGTAGGATAAATGAACAGGATCCTACTGCCTAGATTGGTTCTAATTTACCGATAAACCGGCATTAGCTTGAGTATAATCGGGTAATTCAATCTTTACCGGTTGTACCCGCCAGATTTTCTCGCAGTATTCCCGAATCGATCGATCGCTAGAGAATTTTCCCATGCGGGCCACATTAAGAATCGCTAAACGACTCCAATGTTCTTGATCTTTATAAGCGTGACCGACTCCTTCCTGACAGTCGATATAGGATTGATAATCGGCCAGTAACATATAGGGATCATTGTAGATAAGATTATCCACAAGCGGGCGGAATAAACTACTATCACCCCGGCTAAAAAATCCCGAACCAATGAGGTCTAATACTGCCCGCAATTCTTCGTTATGGTAATAGTATTCTTGGGGATTATAACCGGCGGCTTTCTTAGCATAAACCTCCTCGGTTGTCAAGCCAAAAAGAAAGAAATTTTCCGCCCCCACCTGTTCACGAATTTCGATATTTGCCCCATCGAGAGTACCGATAGTTAAGGCCCCATTCATAGAGAATTTCATATTACCGGTTCCCGAAGCTTCTTTCCCGGCGGTGGAAATTTGTTCGGACAAGTCGGCAGCTGGATAAACCCGTTGACCGAAGGTGACATTATAATCGGGGAGGAAAACCACTTTTAAACGTCCTCCAATCGTCGGATCATTATCAATCACTTCCGCCACAGAATTAATCAATTTAATGATTAATTTCGCCATAAAATAACCCGGGGCTGCCTTACCACCAAAAATAAAGGTACGGGGGGTAATATCGAGATTGGGGTTATTTTTGAGACGATGATAGAGAGTAACGATGTGTAAAACGTTGAGGTGTTGTCGTTTATATTCATGAATGCGTTTTACCTGCACATCAAAGAGGGTACTAGGATCAACTTTAATGCCGACTTTTTTAGCGATATAATTGGCTAAATCTGCCTTAATATCGTATTTAATTCGTCGCCAATAGTCCCGAAACCCCCCATCATCGACATAGTTTTCTAAACCGCGTAAATCCTCCAGATGTTTAATCCAATTTTCGCCGATTTTTTCGGTAATCGCAAAAGTTAAGCGGGGATTACTAGAAACTATCCAGCGCCGGGGAGTAACTCCATTGGTTTTGTTGCTAAACTTTTCGGGAAAGAGTTCATAGAAGTCGCGCAGAACATCTTTTTTAAGTAATTCTGTATGGAGGGCTGCCACCCCATTAATTGCCTGGGAACCCACACAGGCGAGGTGAGCCATACGGACGTATTTTTCGCCGCTTTCATCGATTATAGACAAACGGGACATTTTGCCGTCATCATGGGGATAAATAATGCGAATTTTATCCAAGAAACGATAGTTAATTTCATAGATAATTTCCATTAATCGGGGGAAAAGACGACCAAAAATACTCAAAGGCCATTTTTCTAAAGCTTCTGGCAAAAGAGTATGATTAGTATAGGCGAAGGTATTTTGAGTAATAAACCAAGCTTTATCCCAATCGAAATGATGCACGTCAATTAACAAGCGCATTAACTCTGCTACTCCGACGGAAGGGTGAGTATCATTCAATTGTACCGACCATTTTTGATGAAAATTATCGAGACTGGGGTTCTCATGTAAGTGAATACGAATCAGATCCTGTAAGGAACAGGAAACAAAGAAATATTGCTGTTCTAAACGTAGTTCTTTGCCCTGAATTGGTTCATCATTAGGATAGAGAACTTTACTGATATTTTCCGAGTGAACTTTATTATCCACCGCACCATAATAATCGCCGCGATTAAAGCGACCAAAATCAAAAGATTCACAAGCTTCTGATTTCCAGAGACGCATGGTATTAGCGGTGTTAACTCGATAGCCGAGAATTGGGGTATCGTAGGGAATTCCTTTGACTACATAATCGGGAATCCAACGACTGCGATAATTACCATTTTCGTCGGTATAGGATTCGGTATAACCGCCAAATTTTACCTCTACCGATGATTCCGGTCGGGCAATTTCCCAGGGATTTCCATACTGTAACCACTTATCGGTTATTTCCACCTGCCAACCGTCGTGGATTTCTTGATCAAAGATACCAAATTCGTAGCGAATACCGTAACCAATAGCTGGAATTTCTAGGGTAGAAAGGGAATCTAAATAACAGGCAGCTAAACGACCTAAACCACCATTTCCTAACCCCGGTTCTTCTTCCTGGGCAATTAATTCTTCTAGTTTTAATCCCGATTCGCTGACAGCTTTCTCGACTTGTTCGTAGATACCGAGATTAATTAAATTATTAGCTAAATGGGGACCGACTAAAAATTCGGCCGAGAGATAACAAACGGTTCTGACATCTTTTTTTAGATAGGTTTGTTGGGTGGTTAACCAACGCTGCAATAAACGATCGCGGATTGTATAAGCCAGGGCCATGTAAAGATCGTTTTTGCTGGCTAATTCCGGTAATTTACCTTGAATATAGAGTAAATTATCCCTTAAAGCCCGTCGGATAGTTTCTGTGTCTAATCCTGTTCTGTCGTCTTCGATGATAATCGGACAAACAAAAGTTGACTCTGGAGATGGATTCATAGGAGCATTTTTACTGAAGATTTACTGCTCCTAGTCTAAAATAATCTGTCTTCAAATTTTATCAAGAAAAGCTTAAATCTTGACTAAGATTTAAGGTATAGTAATGACAGAGTTAAGGTGATTAAATTTCAATTACCGAGGGGAAGTGAGGACAGGGAAAAGTTTGAGCAATGGGTGCTTTTGTGACGGGTGGAACGGGTTTTATCGGGGCGATAATCTTGGGAAAATCGCCCTCTATACTCCTTGATGGCGTGAAAATGTCAAAACAGTCTATGTACTACGATTCCTCGAATGTGCTGAGATGCTTAAGTAGTTAGGTGTTAAAAGTTGTCAGACACCCCCCTTATCAAGGTAGTAGGGTTGATTCATGAATCAACCCTACTATGAATCAACCCTAGGGGCAGGGGGGATCAGACGCAAAATCTATTTAATAACTCATCTAGGAAAACCTGTTCTTGCTAAAATAACTCCAATTTTAAGCGCCATCATCCCCCCAAGAACACTGCCAAAGCAGTAAATTAAGCCAAAAGTCATGTTTCCCCGCTCTAAAAACTTGTTAACCTCCAAACTATAGGTGGAAAAAGTTGTATAGGAACCACAAAAACCCGTGGCAAGCATCAATCCTAATTCTGGGGAAATTATGCGAATATTTTCCCTGACTATAGTAAAGATATAGCCAATAATTAAACAGCCAGAAACATTAACAAAAAATGTCCCAAAAAATTGCCATTCTTGACCGAAAAGACTTTCAAATAATTTCGCAATATAAAAACGACTCAAAGCCCCAAAAATAGCCCCAATCGCCACGAATAAACTATAACGTCCCCTGAAAAAATCCATGCAGTCTGTCCTAGCCTTAAATAGTCAATAAATTGGAGAATTAAGTAGCTGGTTATAATTAAATTTAAAAATTGATTTTAGGTTCGATCCCCCCTGCCCCCCTTAATAAGGGGGGTGCCGATAGGCGGGGGGATCTGATAGTTTTTAACGCCTACCTACTTAACCTAGAAAAACTTGGGCAATAGCTGCCCCGATTCTCACGGCAATCAATCCGAAAATTATACTAGCAACGGCAAAAAAAAGACTGAGAAAATTTTGCTGATTGCGCCAGAGGATCAAGATATCTAAACTATAGGTAGAAAAGGTGGTATAGGCTCCTAAAAATCCCGTTCTCACCATTAAATCTAGTTGGTGGGAATAAAAGGAAAAACTGGGTAAAATAGCCAAAAAGAAACCGATAGCTAGACAGCCGGTTAAGTTAATAATAAAGGTTCCATAGGGAAAGCGCAAGCCGAATTTTGCTTTTGTACATTCGGTAATATAATAACGAGATAACGCCCCCGGAACCGCTCCGGCTACAATTGCGAAAACATCGTTCAAATCTGACATTGTATCTAATTTTTTTGCTATCTTTGTCTAGGCTCTATGATAATTGATGCGGTTATCGATCGCATGGCCCATATTTTCAGGGGTGTTATTGTCGAGGACAACCCTATGATTTTAAAATAGAGGGATGAAAATTCAACCGCGTAAACGTTTTGGACAACATTGGTTAAAAGATGAATCGATACTTGATCGCATCATCGGCGCTGCTAATTTACAATCCGAGGATCGGGTATTAGAAATCGGACCGGGTACAGGCATTTTAACCCGTCGTCTTCTCGATGGCGCTCGATTGGTTGTCGCTGTAGAAATCGATCGAGATCTATGGACAATTTTAAATAAAAAATTTGGCCAACAAGATAACTTTCATCTCATCCCAGGCGACTTTCTTACCCTTAAACCGGAGCAACTGCCGCCGGTTAATAAAGTAGTGGCTAATATCCCCTATAATATCACCGGTCCGATCCTCGAAAGGCTCCTCGGTTCGATCGCCCATCCCTTCACCCCCCCTTACCAGAGTATTACCCTCTTAGTCCAGAAAGAAGTCGCCGAAAGATTAGTCGCTGTCCCCTCTACCAAAGCTTACAGCGCTCTCAGCGTCCGCATTCAATACCTTGCCGATTGTCAATGGATTTGTGATGTACCCCGGCGGGCCTTTTCCCCACCTCCCCAGGTAGATTCGGCGGTAATTCAGCTTTTACCCCGTGTTTTGCCGAATAATGTCAGTAATGCTGCCTTTTTGTCCACTTTAATTAGCTGGGGTTTTGCCAACCGGCGCAAAATGTTACGCAATAATCTAAAAAATTGTCTAGATAGCGATCGATTAAGCCAAATCCTGACACAATTAGAGATTAATCCCCTCGCTCGCGCCGAAGATCTCAGTTTATCGCAATGGATTGACTTGGCGGAAAAATTAGGTCAATTGCCAAAATTTTAGATTTTTTTTCTTGACAAATGCACAGTTATACCCTTCTAGCCCCCGCTAAAATTAATTTATATCTAGAAATCGTTGGCGATCGCCCCGATGGTTTCCACGAGTTAGTGATGGTGATGCAGACGGTGGCATTATGCGATCGCATCACTCTCCGGCCTAACGGATTGCAGGAATTCCGTCTCTTTTGCCATCATCCCCTCGTCCCCCAAGATAGCAGTAATCTCGCCCATCGGGCCGCCACTTTGATGGCGAAGGAATTCCCCCGCCTCTTTGCCAATTACGGCGGCATCGATATCACCATCGAGAAATATATTCCCGTGGCTGCCGGTTTAGCGGGGGGATCCACCAACGCAGCGGCGGTGTTAGTCGGCATCGATTTAATCTGGGAATTAGGGTTAACCCGTCCGGAATTAGAAACTTTAGCGGCAAGATTGGGGTCCGATACTTCCTTTTGTGTGACAGGAGGAACGGTTATCTGTACGGGAAGGGGAGAAATTCTCGATCCGATCGCTCCTCTCACTGGATTATGGGTTATTTTAGCTAAATACGATCATTTATCCGTTTCTACACCCTGGGCCTACCAAAGCTATCGGCAAAAATTTCAGGATACCTATCTGTCTTCTCCAGAGGACTTTCATCACCGCCGTCAGCAGGTGAGTTCCGGGGCTTTGGTACAAGCGATCGCCCAGAAAAAACCAGCTGCTATCGGCAAATTTATCCATAATGACCTCGAAAAGGTGGTTTTACCCGAATTTCCCCTCGTAGCCGAGTTAAGACAGGTTCTAGGCGATTTAGGCGGCTTGGGAACGATGATGTCAGGCTCTGGCCCGACGGTTTTTACTCTCTGTTCATCTCAGGAAGTGGCGGAAACTATCGTTAAAGAGGCCCGGGAAATTCTCGTCGCTCCCGATCTACAATTTTGGATAGCCCCAATCACCGATACAGGCATTCAAGTGACTTGAGAAAATTAAAATTGACCGCCTTTACCAAGATAACCAAACTCGCGGAATAATTGCCTCTCGATCGCTCATTTCTCGCCTTAAAATTTGCCAAACCTGCTGAAACCATTGTCGCACTTCACCGCTAGAATTACCCCGATAACGACACAAAAGACCATCTCCTAAAGTGCTAGTAACTCCCATCTCTCCTTCTAGGGAAAAATCTCTCACTTTCTCGATTAAATTTCTGCCCACCGGTTGACCGATATAAACTAAAGTACCGATCAGGGCGCTATCATTTAAACTGGAAAATCCCTCGATCATTTTACCACCCAACAGGAAGGAGCGATCGATCCATAAAGGTTGTCCTGATCGCCAAATTTCCCAATTAGAATGCCATTCTCCCGCTAAAAATTTCTCCCCTCGCGCACTGCGACCAAAACGGGTAATTTCCCATCCCAACCAACTGCTATTTTCCCCTAAATCCACTCGTAAATGTTGGCGAAATGCCGCCCCATTAAAGATAATTGTTTCTTGGGGTAGCCATTCTAAACCAGCATTGTCATCGATTTTAATCTCGATTAATTGTTGAGCCATCTGACCGTTACTCTGGTAAACTTTTCCAGCAGAAGCAGTGGTAATCAGGGCATTGGTAGCGGCTTGGAGATGAATTTTTTGTTGCAGAACATCACCGCCAACTATTCCCCCCGCCGTGTGTAAAATCACCGTATGACAAAGGTTTTTTCCCTCGGGATAAAAGGGTCTTTGTACTTTTAAAGGGGCGGTAGCATAGACGTGATTAATCTGGGTTGCGAGATTTTTTTGCGTGTAAATTAGTTCTAGGTTTCCCTGCCACATTATTTATTGATCCTCAGTCATGGTTTCTAGAAATTGCCGATAATTTTCAGGACTGAGATTAATTTTAACTTCTATTTGCTGTTCTTTATCCCTGATCAGTAAAATATATTCACTTTCCGCTTTTTTGCCGACTAGGAGAGGATTTTTTAGCTCGAATTTTTGATAAACTAGATGGGGTTTCGTCACCCGAATAACTAAACTAGCTTGGGATTGAGGATAAATGTCTAATTGCTCCCGTTCCCGATCTAAAATTAATTGTTTAGGTGTCATGCTTCTTTCGTCAGCAAAAGTAGATTTATGCCAATAGAGGGTAATCCCCCGAATTTGGGGCATTTGAATGCTAAATTTTTCATCAAAACCTTGCTGCTCCCAATTAATATCTTCCAGAGAGCCAGTATCGGGAATTAAACGCTGTTGCCAGAAGACTTCCTTAAGATTTAAATCTTGCCACCATTGGCTAATAATTTGGAAATTCTCCAGATTATCGGGGTGGGGATTGGCACTTTGCCAGAGGAGAGGAGTAAGCATTTTGGGGGAATTTTTGCGCTGGGAAAATCAGGTTAATAGTCTTCGCTGGAGTTAAGGGATCATTAATCTCAATTATCATCGATTCTCGAGCTGCCGATCGGGCCATGGTATTAACTCTCGATCGCATTTTTATTTTATCCTAATTATCGAGGGAAAAACTGCTAAAAGTGGTCTTCACCATTTGCTTTTTCCTGTTGTGATCGCTGCTAACTTGACACTATTCTAAACCCCAAAAAAGAGGGATTTTATGGTAAAATAGTCCTACAAATGGGCATATTCTGCACATCAAAAGGGTAAAAGCCCGATTTTTAGCGAATTTACTCACAAAAACGCTTTTTTTGCCTTGTTATTGGAGTTAACCCCCCTATGACCGCCGCCCAGGATCATATCGTCCCCACAGACTTAAGCAATGAAATGTCCCGTTCCTACCTAGAATACGCCATGAGCGTCATCGTCGGGCGCGCCTTGCCCGACGCTAGGGACGGACTGAAACCCGTACACCGGCGCATTCTTTATGCGATGTACGAACTAGGATTAACCCCTGATCGCCCCTTCCGGAAATGCGCTAGAGTCGTCGGGGAAGTATTAGGAAAATACCACCCCCACGGGGATACTGCTGTTTACGATGCTCTCGTCCGCATGGCCCAGGATTTCTCCATGCGCGATCCCCTGATTAACGGTCATGGTAACTTCGGATCGATCGATAACGATCCCCCGGCAGCCATGCGTTATACCGAGTGTCGTCTGCACACCCTGGCCACCAACGCCCTACTACAGGATATCGAGTCAGAAACCGTCGATTTTGCCGATAACTTCGATGGTTCCCAACAGGAACCCGTGGTTTTGCCCTCTAGAGTCCCGCAACTGCTAATTAATGGCTCATCGGGCATCGCCGTCGGTATGGCCACCAATATCCCCCCCCACAACCTGGCCGAGATTATCGATGGAACCGTTGCCCTCATCCATAACCCCGATCTCACCGATACGGAATTACAGCGTTATATCCCGGGGCCGGACTTTCCCACCGGGGGGCATATCCTCGGTAGAGACGGTATTCAGGAAGCTTACACCACCGGCCGGGGTTCTATTACCCTGCGGGGAGTCGCCTCCTTTGAAACCATCGAACAAAGGGGAAGACCCGATCGAGATGCTATTATCATCACCGAACTGCCCTATCAAACCAATAAAGCGGCATTAATCGAAAAAATCGCCGATTTGGTCAATGATCGCAAAATAGACGGTATTTCCGACGTGCGGGACGAAAGCGATCGCGACGGCATCCGGGTGGTGATCGAACTGAAACGAGATGCCTATCCTCGCGTCGTCCTTAACAATCTTTATAAACAAACGCCCCTCCAGTCGAATTTTGGGGCGAATATGTTGGCATTAGTCGATAACGAACCGAGATTACTGACTTTAAGGGAGTTTCTCCGCGTTTTCCTCGATTTTCGGGTAGAAGTGATCACCCGTCGTACCCGTTATGAACTCCGCAAGGCCGAGGAAAGGGATCATATCCTTCAGGGTTTACTAATTGCCCTCGCTAGTCTCGATGCAGTCATTGCCCTGATTCGCAGTGCTGCCGACACAGCTAGTGCAAAAGAGGGATTAGTGCAGAATTTTGGCCTCTCAGAGGTGCAAGCGGACGCAATCCTACAAATGCAGCTGCGACGGTTAACCGCCCTAGAATCGGAGAAAATTCAGCAAGAACACGGGGAATTACTGACAAAAATCGGCGATCTTCAGGATATTCTAGCCAAAAAAGAACGCATCGACAGCATTATCGAGGAAGAACTGCAACAGCTCAAAACGATTCACGCTACTCCCCGTCGCACTCATATCGAACAACGGGAAGGAGAAATCGCCGAAACTGACCTGATTGCCAACGAACAGGCCTTAATTCTCGTCACCGAACAGGGTTACATCAAAAGAATGCCCGTTAATACCTTTGAGTCCCAAAATCGGGCAACAAGGGGCAAAGCTGGCGCAAAAATGAAAGAAGACGACGGCATCGATCACTTTATCACCTGCCGCGATCACGATAGCGTTCTCT
The DNA here is from genome assembly GCF_048564745.1 of Microcystis sp. Taxonomy (NCBI): domain Bacteria; kingdom Bacillati; phylum Cyanobacteriota; class Cyanophyceae; order Chroococcales; family Microcystaceae; genus Microcystis; species Microcystis sp. The sequence goes on along the minus strand of NZ_JBLZRT010000054.1, from coordinate 5,509 downwards.
TTTTCACCGATCGCGGGGTTGTCTATAGTCTCAATGCCTATCATATCCCCACCGGTTCCCGTACCGCTCGCGGCGTTCCCATCGTGCAACTGTTAGAGATTCCCAAAGGGGAGAAAATCACCTCGGTGGTGGCAGTCAGCGAGTTCAGCGAGGATAATTACCTGATTATGCTCACACAAAAGGGATTTATCAAGAAAACCGCCCTCGCTGCCTTTAGTAATATTCGATCAAACGGTTTAATCGCCATTTCTCTCGAAGACGGTGATCAACTACGTTGGGTTCGCTTGGCTAAAGAGGAAGATAGCGTCATTATCGGTTCTCGTCAGGGGATGGCAATTCATTTTAAGGCCGATAGTCAACAATTGCGCTCCTTGGGAAGGGCAACTAAAGGCGTAAAATCGATGAAATTGCGCTCAGGTGACGAATTAATTAGTATGGACATCCTGCCTAGTCAAATTGTCGCCCAAATCGCTGAATCTAACCAAGAAGAAACCGAGGACGAAAGCGAAGAAATTAACCCCGAAGTGGCTAATAATGGCCCCTGGGTGTTAGCGATTACCATGGCAGGACTGGGAAAACGGGTTCCCGTTACCCTCCTACGTCTGCAAAATCGGGCGGGATTAGGAGTCAGAGTGATTAAATTCCGCAAAAAGAACGATAAATTAGCGGCTCTGCACGTTGTTAACCCCCACGAGGAATTTATGATTATCACCGAACGGGGCATTATCATCCGTCAATCCGTCGATGCGATTACTCCTCAATCGCGCTCGGCCGGAGGCATCCGGGTGCAAAAACTCGATGAGGACGATGCGATCGCTGCGGTGGCCCTAGTTCCCCCTAGTGATGCGGAGGAATCTGAAGACATTTAGATTTACTGGGAAGTGGGAATTGGGGAGTGGGGAAATTGAACTAAAACCCCAAAACCCCAAAACCCCAACCCCCAACACCTAAAACCTGCCTCCTATCTCCTGTCTCCTGTTCTGAGTATTTGGGATTAAAACTGGAAAAAGTGCATTAATTGGGAGATTTCCTGAGCGTCTAGGGATAAACGCCCTTTAAAATCCACAATATTCTTAAATAATCCCTGTTCTTCTCTATTTTTAATAATGGCAGCTGCCAAATTATCACTGATCAGGGGCAGGGTAGTTAACTGCTCGATCGAGGCAGTGTTAGGATTGATTTTAGGGGGTACGAGGTGACTTTCGGGGCTATAATAGGCAAATTCTAGAATCGGTTCCCAAGCTTTCAATCTAGCCACAGGAACACTCAAAGCAGCCGCTAGATCTTCAAGACAAAGCAATTCTACCCCCATACCCAGCAATTCCACCAACATTCGCGCTTGATGGATGGATATCCCCGGCAATCGCAGCCAATCATCCACACCCGCTTGACTGACATTAATTTTAATGCCCAATTGTGCCGCCATAGCGATCTCATCAAGGGAACGAAAGCGATAATAGGGATCATTGCTAATTTTGGCTTTTAAAGGGTTAAAAGTGCGCCCTAACCAGTTTTGCGGTGTCATTGTAGTAATTGTCGCCGTTTTTCTTCAAATTCGTACTCAGAAATTAATCCTTCTTGCCGGAGGCGCTCTAATTCCCTTAAAGCTGCCCCGATCGCCTCTACTTGTTTAGGCTCTAAACTGGGGACAGTGGCAGCAGCGGTGGCAGTGGGAAAATAGTTAGTGAAAAATTGGTTATCTTGGATTAAATACCACACTGCATCGATCGCGCAAGCCACCCGGGGAATCGGAGTTTGCCAAAGCAGAAGATAGATAATTCCCCAGAGAGGTTGACCGAGATAGAATTTATGAATACCGGCGATAGGAAAGGGTAAAGCGAGAATGCTGCCGATAAAAGCCAAAAAAATCGCTAATTTACGGCTTTTGGGCTTACTTAATAATTTTTCCACCAGAAGCATGACACCTGTTCGAGATTGATTTTAGCCTGATCTGGACTTTCTATTCTAAAATACTCTTTGGTTCTAACATAGGGATACGCGATGACTAGCAGAATCAAGGAAATCTTTCAAACAGGACAACCGGATCAATCCGTCACCGTGCAGGGTTGGGTGAGAACAAAACGAGAATTAAAAGAATTTACTTTCCTGGAAGTTAATGATGGCTCATCCCTAGCCAACTTACAAGTTATCCTCGAACCGACTTTACCCGATTATGAAATTGTACTAAAGACAATTAGTACAGGAACAGCGATCGCTGTTTCGGGAAATTTGGTTCCTTCCCCGGGTAAAGGGCAAAATATCGAGTTAAAAGCGGCCGAAATCACCCTTTATGGTGACTGTCCCCCGGATTATCCCCTACAAAAGAAACGTCATTCCTTTGAATTTCTGAGAACTATTGCCCATCTGCGAGCAAGAACCAACACCCTAGGGGCAGTAATGCGGGTTAGAAACGCTTGCGCTACCGCTATCCACACTTTTTTACAAGAAAAGGGCTTTATTTGGGTACATACTCCCATTATTACCGCTAACGACTGCGAAGGTGCGGGAGAATTATTTACTGTCACCAGTTTAGATTTAAAAAAACCCGCCAATTTTGCCGAGGATTTCTTTGGTAAACGGGCCTATTTAACCGTCAGTGGACAATTACAAGCGGAAGTAATGGCCATGGCTTTATCTAATGTTTACACTTTTGGCCCGACTTTTCGCGCCGAAAATTCTAATACTTCCCGTCATCTGGCCGAGTTTTGGATGGTGGAACCGGAAATGGCTTTTTGTGATCTGGAAGGAGATCAAGATTTAGCGGAAGCTTTTCTGAAATATATCTTTAAATTCGTCTTAGAAAATTGTCCCGAAGATTTGCAGTTTTTTAACGAGCGTATCGATAAAACGGTGTTAAGTACGGCTGAAAATATCGTTAATAGTGAGTTTGGCCGGATTACCTACAGCGAAGCGATCGAGTTATTAGAAAAAGCCGATCGTCAGTTCGAGTTTCCGGTAGAATGGGGCGTAGATTTACAGTCAGAACACGAACGTTATCTAGCCGAGGAACTATTTAAAAAACCCGTGATTGTCACCAATTATCCCAAGACAATCAAAGCTTTTTATATGCGTCTAGATGACAATAATAAAACTGTTTCCGCTATGGATATTTTAGCGCCCAAGATCGGCGAAATTATCGGCGGTTCCCAACGGGAAGAACGATTAGATGTATTAATCCAAAGAATGCAGGAACAGGGAATGAATCCCGATGATTTGTGGTGGTATTTGGATCTGCGTCGCTACGGTTCCGTTCCCCACGCTGGTTTTGGTTTAGGATTCGAGCGTCTGGTACAATTCATGACGGGAATGACCAATATTCGCGATGTGATTCCTTTCCCCCGTACCCCTTTAAGTGCCGACTTTTAGAATGATGTCTAGGATCGACAGGAGAAAGGAGGAATGTAAATATTTATTAAATTGTAGCTTAGGCTACAGTCTTAGAGTAGAAAATGTGCATTGTTTTGTTGTCCTCCTTCTGTCTTGGGTTGGGCTATTGCTTGACCTGACTGCGAGAGAGTGCGATCACACTGTATCTAAGTTAACTCATTTTGCTGAAAATTATGACGGGAATCTTGACGCATTTGTTCAATAACTTCGGGATATTTTTCCATATCTTCTAAGGAGTTTAAAGGTGGATAAACTACTCGATCTTTTCTTTCATTTAGCTTATCTACATAAGCATAAAAAGCTTCGTCATCCTCACGATGAGATAATACATAACTTTTTAATTCTTGAGAGGTCATAGTTTTAAAATTAGGTTTTTGATTCATTTTATCCATTGTCCATTAGGTTTAATTTCAATCTCAATACCTTCACCAATTAACATGAAAATATTTTTAGTACGCTCATCCAATCTTATTAAGTTAATTGGTAAATAAAACCTTGTTGCCCAACAAGATAGGGTATAACATTGTAAGAGTTGTGCAAGTGTCGGAATATTTTTCCCTCCCAAAACCGAACGAATGACACTAATTATAACAAAATAGAGAATCTGCTTCAACAACTTCGAGACAGAGTTGAACGCAAAGGCGAATCCGACATACCGCGCCACAATAACTCAAGGAAGAGGATAGTTCGTCTGAGAAGGGGTAAAACAGCGGAAAACACCTGAGACTCCCTGCTCTGTCAACCCCTAAGCTAGGGAGAGAAATATAAAGATTTATAAATTGTAGCTTTTGATACAGTTGTGGGGGGGGGAATGTGTATTGTCCTACTATCCGCCTTCTGTACTGGGTTGGGTTGTTGCTTGACCTGAGATAAGTTTACTTAAGAAGATCATACTGGACTAAAAAAATGAAAATTAACAATTTTTGTCGATACAGTGCAATTCCCCTAGCCTTTTCTGCTTTTTTAGGTTTTGTAGATACAGCAAATGCAGCTACCTTGACCTTTGACTCTACTATTATATTACACGGCTCAGTTTCGGGCAGTGGTGAAAAAGTTGCTGGATCAACAGACGCAGATGTACAAGCGGTAAACGATTATATAAAAAAATACTCTGGACCAGCCGAATTTAAGGTAATTTACACTATAGTTTTAAAAGCTGATCATACAGTAGATACTACTCGAAGTAAAGTTAAATTCGACACCATTAAATACACATCGAATGGCCAAGACGTAAAATCTAAGTTTACAACATCCGATATTCCAATAACAAGTGTAACGCTTACGAATGACGCAACTCCAAAGGTTTCATCATTTACGTTTGAAGGTACCAAATGGTATGACACGACACGAGTTACAAACGATGGTATATCAGGTACAATCAATCTTATAAATGGTGCATCAGATTTTACAGCAAAGTATATTGGTAAAAGCGTGAATGCTCGGTACATATATACATTGTCCGCTACGATAAAGCCAGATTCACCAGAACCAGCTCCACTACCTAACGAGTTTGGAGATACTGAGATATTCTCACCCTTGATAGTTCCCGAACCATCCGCCATCCTCAGTCTCCTCGCCCTCGGCACTCTCGGCGCAGCTTCAACCCTCAAGGGCAAACTAAAACCCTCTAAATCCACTGAAAAACAAACCACAAAAGTAGGCTAAATTGCTTCTAAAAATACAATCAATGCCCCTTTAATCAATCTTGAGGGGGTTTATTTTTTTCTTCATCAACAATCTGTAAAACACTGCTGTATAAAGGTGCATCCACCCAAAATCCTGCTTGATCAATCAAAGCGTCTAGCAAGGGTTTCACCTCAGAGATTAACCGTCGATTCTTCGCCTCAACTAAAATGCCCAGAATTCCTGTGTATCGAAGATTAAGTCTAGCAGCAATTCTACGACCACGACGCTCATCAATCAAAACTTGATCTGCTCCCAACTCAAGTGCTAAAGCAATAGCCTCAGCTTCTCCCTTATCTAGGGCTTGCTGAATAAATCTAAAAACCTTGTTGGATAAGGCTTTTAGACTTTTTTGACCTCAAAAAGTGCCGACCATTGGAGGGATCGGGGGTAAAATTCAGGTACTTTTTCCCTGAAAATTAGGTAACTGACTACCTCA
>NZ_JBLZRT010000053.1:0-1350 GCF_048564745.1 Microcystis sp. | reverse complement strand
AGACCTCTTGCATAAATCCGAAAACAAACGATAGAAACAATAATGGGAGGGACTTTCAGTTAATTATTTATTAGTAGTTGATAATCTTCAAAAATGTTGCTGTACAAGGATCGACTTAAGACTTTTGCAAGAGGTCTTATGTAGATGAAGCCAATGACATTATGGAATCATTGGGTCGTCCTTTTGCCCATCGGGTGTTTCAGGCATTTACCAAATATGTTTGTAATTATCCCAATGCCGATCGCGATGAGGTGATTCGTAATCAGGCGATCGCCGATCAATTTGGTCAGAAGCTCTTACCCAAACTGCGCGGTGTGATGGTTGAAGAAAAAAACGTCAAAGAAGCATTGGATAAGATGGAATCTCTACTGTCGCAACTTAATGATGAACCACTCAATCAAGCTTTTAAGAAAGCGCGTGAGGGGCAGTATGGACAATTCCAATGGAAAGGTATGATTTATCCCCAGGATTGAGGTTGAATTTATAAACATCAATTTGCAACAATCGAGGTCATCAACCAATGTTAATTTATGCTAGTCTTACCGACTATTTGCAAGATAATCACTGTTTGGATGAATTGCCTCAATTGTGCGGTAGTGATCGCCCTTTTTTAGTATTAGAAGATGACGAAGAGCTTACCAAACAATATCCATTTTTGATGCAACGTCAACCTAGTAGGCTCTTCTGGTTTCTGTGTGGAAACGAGGTCTATACTGATAGTTTCTTCGACAAAATAGTCCTAAAAGTGTTACCCGATAAGCATTTCACGATTCCATAAGCAAAAATTATCACACAAAGTCGAGAAGAGCCAAGAGTTTTATAAAGTAGATGATTACATTTGGGGATACGCAAGGATACTATTGTGGTATGCAAACCCTGAGAGTGATTGCTTATCGCTCGAAGTTTTTAGTCAGCACTTCACAGAGATACTAACCCATTGCCTTACATTAAATGTTTCTAGAGATCACAATTATCTAAGAGATGCACTAATTTCTCTAATTTCTCTAATTTATCTACTTAACCTGAGTTCGGGATAACGCTATCTTATGGGACTGTGGGAAAACCTTTGCCAACTCTGGATTCTGAACCTCTTGGTTAGCAGGTAATCGTTACCAATCTGGCGATCGCCAAGTAGTCCGTTTGTTCTGCCAGTTTGACCTGGTTTCATCGCTAACTCTTTTTCTGAGAAAACTTAAAAAAAGGGAGAGGTGATATGCTGAAAAACAGAATCACCGACCGCCACCTCCCCCTATGTTTAGTTTAGACGCTCTCTTCTGCCATGTCGATGATTTTTGCCAACAATTTGTCCCTCAGTGGCAAAAAACCCTACTTGGTCACGGCTTAACTCAC
>NZ_JBLZRT010000052.1:0-4911 GCF_048564745.1 Microcystis sp. | reverse complement strand
AACACTTTTAGGACTATTTTGTCGAAGAAACTATCAGTATAGACCTCGTTTCCACACAGAAACCAGAAGAGCCACTCTTTTACCTCTTGTTTGCTGCTAAAATGGCTTATTGAAGTAAATCGGCTCTCTTCCCCTTGGTGTGATAAGTTTAACTTATATAGGAGCGATCAATCTTTGTGTCCTTTGTGTCTTTGTGGTTCGTTTCATTCGCTCGCCAGCAGAAATGTATCTGAGAATAGATTTTACCCACCAAACCCAAGAGAGCCGCAAATCCCCGGCAAAGGCGTTACCCTAGGGGGGGGTTTTGGCATAGCCGGAACAAAATCAAGGCATTTAACCACTGTACCAGTATTTCTTAGTCAACTTCCGGGAGGTAAAACCCCAAGCCGATGATGGGATTTGAACCCACGACCAATTGATTACGAATCAACTACTCTACCACTGAGCTACATCGGCACATTGCCAATTTCCGATTATATCACGGACAATAGATACAGAGCTAGAAAAATTTTTTTATGAGCAAATCCCCTCGACTCGATCCCCAAAAATACGCCCGCTTGAAAGAGGAAGCGGCTAATCCCTACCGAGGTCTGCGGCAGTTTATCTATCTCGGTTTAGGTGCTTCTGGTTTTATCGGTGCGGTGGTTTTTCTAGCCCAATTAGCGGCAGGTAGGGACGTAGCCACCGCCTTACCCAATTTTGCCCTACAAATCGGTGTGGTGGCCCTGATGATTTGGTTATTTCGTCGGGAGAAAAAAGCTCAGGGTTGAGGGAGTAGCCACCGATAGCCAAAACAGTCTCTTTCCCCGGAGAATAAAAGTTAACATTAACTCTAGTCTTTTCGTGTTATGATTGGGGCGAGAGTCAAGATTAGTGTTCAAGTTCGTTTCCAGTATTAATCCGGTAAGTCTTTTACTTTAGTATTGTTCGGCTTCTCCCTGAATTTTGTGTCTCCACACCGTTTCGAGTATTGATCGAGGATTCAAGTATTATGTCTATTTTTGTTGGTAATCTCTCTTACGAGATTTCCCAAGAAAATCTGGTCGAGGTCTTTCAAGACTACGGCAAGGTCCAAAGAGTCCATATTCCCGTTGACAAAGAGACAGGCCGCAAACGCGGTTTTGCCTTCGTGGAAATGGAAAATAAAGCCCAGGAAGCCAAAGCGATTGAGGCACTGGATGGTGCTGAATGGATGGGACGAGCAATTAAAGTTAACGAAGCCCGCGAGCGTGAAGAGCGCACGCCCTTCAATGGTGGTGGTGGTGACAGAAAAAAACGCTATTAAGCTTTTTTTGTGAATAATTGTGGGAGGGTGAACAGGGTTCACCCTTTTTTTGTCGACAATCGCCGTTTCGCTCAAAACCAATAGAAATCTAAATGTCTGAGTCTCTCTAAAAGGTAACAAGTAAACTATAAAGGATATCGTCATCAGATTCTGATCGGCGATCGACTCTTTCTGTGTTATGATCGAGGCGAGAGTCAAGATTGGTGTTCAAGTTCGTTTTCAGTATTAACTCGGTAAGTCTTTTACTTTAGTATTGTTCGGCTTCTCCCTGAATTTTGTGTCTCCACACCGTTTTGAGTATTGATCGAGGATTCAAGTATTATGTCTATTTTTGTTGGTAATCTCTCTTACGAGATTTCCCAAGATGATCTAACCGAAGTTTTTACAGACTACGGCAAGGTTCAAAGAGTCCATATTCCCGTGGATCGTGAGACAGGCCGCAAACGCGGTTTCGCCTTCGTGGAAATGGAAAATAAAGCCCAGGAAACCGCCGCAATTGCCGCCCTGGATGGTGCTGAATGGATGGGACGAGCAATTAAAGTTAACCAGGCCCGCGAGCGTGAAGAGCGTGCGCCCTTCAATGGTGGTGGTGGTGACAGAAAAAAACGCTATTAAGCTTTTTTTGTGAATAATTGTGGGAGGGTGAACAGGGTTCACCCTTTTTTTGGCGGCAATTGCGATCGCCGTTCCCCTCAAAACCAATAGAAATCTAAATGTCTGAGTCTCTCCAAAAGGTAACAAGTAAACTATAAAGGATATCGTCATCAGAATCTGATCGGCGATCGACTCCCGAATATATGGACAACAAAAACCGATGGAGACAACCTACACCCTAGCTGATGGGACTGAAGCACTTCAATGCCCCACTTTAGTCGAAGATGATCGCACGGGCATGAGTCCCGAAACCCTAAAACGGGCTTTTCTGGACAATTTGTTTTATTTGCAAGGGGTTAACCGCACTAATGCCAGTCCCTACAATTACTATGTCGCCCTTGCCTACACCGTTCGCGATCGCCTGCTGCGTCGTTTTCTGAAATCCACCGATACCTACAAACAAGAAAAAGTTAAACTCGTCTGCTATTTCTCCGCCGAATTTCTCATGGGGCGGTATTTAGGCAATAATCTCGCTAATTTGGGTATTTATGACCTGATCAAAGAGATGATCGAGGAATTAGGTCTTGATTTTGAGGAAATTATCGAACAGGAACCGGATCCCGGCCTGGGAAACGGCGGTTTAGGGCGTTTAGCGGCTTGTTTCCTCGATTCCCTCGCTTCCCTAGAAATTCCCGCCATCGGTTACGGTATCCGCTACGAATTTGGCATTTTCCATCAAATGATCCAAGACGGTTGGCAGGTGGAAATCCCCGATAACTGGCTACGCTTCGGCAATCCTTGGGAACTACCCCGTCCCGATGAAAGTGTGGAAGTAAAACTGGGTGGCCGGACGGAAATCTATCACGATGATAAGGGACAAGAACGGGTACAATGGCTGCCGGAACGTCGGGTTTTAGCCATTCCCCACGATACCCCCGTCCCGGGTTATAAAACCAACACGGTTAACGCTTTGCGTCTCTGGAAAGCAGAAGCGAGTGAATCGTTTAATTTTGAGGCTTTTAACGCCGGATTATACGATCAATCCGTGGCTGAAAAAATGGACGCGGAAACCATTTCTAAAGTCCTTTATCCCAACGATAACACCCCCGCCGGTCGCGAATTACGTCTCGCCCAACAATACTTTTTTGTGGCCGCTTCCCTGCAAGATTTAATTCGCATTCACCTAAAAAGCCACAAAAATCTGCAAAACTTCCACGAAACCGCCGCTATTCAACTGAACGACACTCACCCCGCCATTGCGATCGCTGAGTTAATGCGTTTGTTAGTGGATGAAAACGGCTTAGAATGGTCAAAAGCTTGGGCAATTACCCAAAAAACCTTCGCTTATACCAATCATACCCTATTGCCGGAAGCCCTAGAACGTTGGTCGGCGGATCTGATCGGGAAATTGCTGCCCCGACATCTAGAAATTATCTACCTGATCAATCACTTTTTCCTTGAGGATGTGCGGACTTGGTTTCCCGATAACGAGGAATTATTGGGCAAATTGTCGATAGTTGAAGAAGCTGGTTGGGGTAATAAACAAATTCGCATGGCTAATTTAGCCTGTGTGGGTAGTCACTCGATTAACGGAGTCGCTGCCTTACACACCGAGTTGCTGCAAAAAGACACCCTGAAAGAGTTTGCCATGCTCTGGCCAGAAAAATTCTACAATAAAACCAATGGTGTCACCCCGCGCCGGTGGATTTTATTGAGCAATCCCCAATTATCGGCACTATTTACCGAAAAAATCGGCGATAATTGGTTAAAAGACCTGAAGGAATTGCGAAAACTGGAACAATACCTTGATGATCCTGAATTCCGTCAGCGTTGGTATGAAATTAAACAGGCGAATAAGGCCGATTTAGCGGCTTATATGCTGAAAACCCGCAATATCGAGGTGGATGTTAATTCGATTTTCGATGTGCAGGTAAAACGGATTCACGAATACAAACGCCAACATCTGGCAGTTCTGCACATTATCGCCCTTTATAATCGCATTAAACAGAACCCTCAGATCGATATTGTGCCGCGCACTTTTATCTTTGGTGGTAAGGCAGCCCCCGGTTACTTTATGGCTAAGTTAATTATTAAGTTAACTAATGCTGTAGCTGAAATTGTTAATAAGGATCCTGATGTCAGAGGTCGTTTAAAATTGGTTTTCCTGCCTAACTTTAACGTTTCTTTGGGTCAACGCATCTATCCGGCGGCGGATCTGTCCGAACAGATTTCCACGGCGGGTAAGGAAGCTTCCGGAACCGGTAACATGAAGTTTGCCATGAATGGCTCCCTCACCATCGGGACTCTGGACGGCGCTAATATCGAAATCCGCGAGGAAGCCGGGGCAGAAAATTTCTTCCTTTTTGGCTTGACAGCAGGAGAAGTTTATGCTAAGAAAGCCCACGGTTATGAACCGATGAGCTATTACAAAAATAATCGCGAATTGAAGGGAGTGATCGATCGAATCAAGAGTGGTTATTTTAGCCATGGTGACCAGGAATTATTCAGGCCGATCGTCGATTCTCTCCTCTACGATGACCAGTATATGCTTTTAGCTGATTATCAATCCTACGCTGATTGTCAGGAACAGGTAAGTGAAGCTTATCGCGATCGGGACAAGTGGACGCGGATGTCGATTCTTAACTCGGTTCGCATGGCTAAATTCTCTAGCGATCGCACAATCTGGGAATATTGTCAAGAGATTTGGAAAGTTAATCCGGTCAAGATTAGTTTAGAGGATTAAAAAACTCGGTCAAGTTCGGGTTTAGTCTTTGACTAGCCCGAATTTTGGAACCGTAGCCCCAAAAATGCTTGATGAAAACGTCTAAACTATGATTTTTATGATTGTTTGATGGACTAGGATTTTAAGTTTTATACACTTCAATTATTTCTATGGCATAGAACGAGTTAGTTAGGACAGATGCCTGAAGGCTTTACTCACAGCATCCACAAGGTTTTCACTATCATTGATAATCTGACTAACATAGTTTTTCAATCTAGCCCAGAACTTTTCAATTTTGTTGAGATCTGGA